>CAZFCV010000009.1:0-15392 GCA_964517985.1 uncultured Dehalococcoidales bacterium
GCGCTGAACTGATCTGGGAACTGGCTACCGGACTACCTGTCACGCTATGCCCCTGACTCGCTGCGCTATCTATTATCAATAAACATGCCGGAGACCGGGGATACCAACTTCTCCTGGCGCGAGCTTATCCGCCGCAACAATGACGAGCTGGTGGCTACCTATGGCAATCTGGTGCACCGGGTGCTTACCTTTACCTACCGCAACTTTGATGGCAGCGTGCCTGCCCCCGGCGGGCTGGATGATGGCAGCCAGAATATTATTGATGCTGCCAGAGAGTGTTTTGTTGACACGGACGGCTTCCTCTCACGGTGCCAGTTCCGGCAGGCAATAATGAGGGTGATGCGCCTGGCGCAGGATGCCAATCGCTACCTGGATGACAAGTCCCCGTGGAAGACAATCAAGCAGGACAGGCAGGCTGCTGCCACGGCTCTGTATGTGGCGATTACCGTGCTCTCGGCACTGAGAACGGTGTTGTATCCCTTCCTGCCCTTTAGTTCTCAAAAGCTGCACCAGATGCTTGGTTTTGACGGCAGTGTAGAGGGTGATGGCTGGCAGCTGCGGTTTCCGTCACCGGGGCAGAAATTGCTGCCCCCCGAGCCCCTGTTCTCCAAGCTGGAGGAGCGGCTTGCCGATGAGGAAGCGGCTCGCCTGGGGCAAGCCGCCTAGGCTATCTTAGGAAGGAGTGAAGAGTGTTACCGCTTAATGCCATTTATGGGTTAGTTCAGGAAGACCTCATCAGGGTTGAGGACAATCTCAAGGCAATCAGTGCGGTTTCCTTTGACCAGCAGGCGGAGCTTCTAAGCTACAGTCTTGAGAGTAGCGGGAAGCGGATTCGCCCGGTCCTCACCCTGCTATCGGGCAAGTTCTATAACTATAACCTTGAACGGCTTCTGCCCATGGCAACCGCCGTTGAGCTGCTGCACATGGCGACTCTGGTTCATGATGATGCTGTTGACAAGTCAGCCGTCCGCCGCGGCCGGGCAACGATTAATCAGGTGTGGGGAGAGGATAAGGCGATTCTCCTCGGCGACTACATGTTTGCCAAGGCGGGGGAGTCCTGTGCCAATACCGGGAATGTGCGGGTGATAAAGCTCTTTTCCCAGACACTGGCTACCATTTCCAGTGGTGAGCTGCTCCAAGCCTTTGCTGCCTTTGACCTGGAGCAGACCCGCCAGCAGTACCTGGCTAGGATTGCCAACAAGACCGCTTCCCTGTTTATTCTGGCTACGGAGTCCGGGGCGGTCTTGAGTAAGGCTCCGGAGAGGTCGGTTAAGGTTCTGCGGGAATATGGCTATAACCTTGGTATTGCCTTCCAGATTGTGGATGATATCTTTGATTTCACCAGTAGCGAGGAGGAACTGGGTAAGCCCGTAGGCTCTGATCTGGCTCAGGGCACCCTTACCCTGCCGGCGATGCTCCTCCTCCAGCAGTACCCCGAAGACAATCCGATAAAGAGGTTCTTTCTGAACAGGGGTGGCTTGGAGGATGGGAAGCGGGCGATAGAGATGGTGCGCAACTCACCGGTTGTTGCGCAGTGCTATGACATTGCTGCCGGCTATTGCTCCCGGGCACGCCAGAGCCTCGACCAGCTGCCGGATGGTGTCCACCGCCAGGCGCTGGTGGAGCTGGCGGACTACGTCGTCCGGCGCCGGAAGTAGCCCTCCTGTTTTAGTGAGCAAACTCTAACTCTCTTACTACCCTTCTCTGACGCTATTCCAACCGTGGCGTTATATCATGATTACCTGAGGTAGGTAGATAGCGTAGATAGCGGGCAGTATAGCAAACGCTGTTGTTGCTATCCACCGAACGGGAGCAGGGCTTCAAACCCTGCTCCCACCTGTATCTGCTCCAGTGGTGGCTATGCCCCGGTGCCGACGCTGCCGTCCTGATAGGTCTCTTTCTTCCTGGTGGGCAGCTTTTCCTTGAACTGGTCAATGACATACTGGCAGGCGGCAAAGCCTTCCTTGCGGTGGGCGGCGGCGATGGCAACCACCAGATTGATATCGCCCACCCCCAGTTTGCCCGTCCGGTGTGATATGGCGATATTGTTTATGGGCCAGTTTTCTCTGGCGGCGGTGGCTATCTCTTCAAGCCGGCTTGCCGCCTTCCCCTCGGTATCCTGGTACTCCACGGAGAGCACCGGCTTACCTTGAGAATGGTCGCGAATCAAGCCAACATAGCAGACCACACAGCCGCTGCCATCCGTTTTGACCTTCTTGACCAGCTGTTCCGGGGCAATAGGCTTGCCGGTAATCTCAACCATTCCAGCACCGCTCCCTGATTTTACATAAACAATCTAGTCGGAAGGAGCCGGGGCTTGCTTCGGGAAGGGCTGGGATATGGGGGGCGCCTTCTGGGGCTTGGGCACCGGCTTTGCTTTGGCGGCAGGCTCTACCGGGGCTGGTGCCGGGGCGGGTGCGATTTCCGGCGGTGGTGGTGCTTCGCCAAATATCTCGTCCAGCTCGTCACCCTCTAGAGTCTCCTGGGTGACCAGCCTTTCCGCAAGCTGTACCAGTTTTTCCTTGTTGGTGCTCAGGGTTTCCTGGGCTACTTCCGAGGCATGCAGGATAAGACTGTGAACCTCGTCATCAATCTGCTGGGCGATTTTCTCGCTGTAGTCCCTTTGCTCTGATATTTCCCTGCCGAGGAAGACCATCTCCTCCTTGTGTCCGAAGGTTCGTGGCCCCAGCTTATCGCTCATGCCGTAGTCGGTTACCATCTTGCGTGCCATCTTGGTAGCCTGTTCAATGTCGTTCTGGCTGCCGGTCGTCATCTCGTTGAAGATAAGCTGTTCGGCGGCATAGCCGGCGAGCAGGGTAGCCAGCATGTCCTTGAACTGAGCCCGTGTCATCAGATAGCGGTCTTCGGTGGGGAGGAGGCGGGTATAGCCCCCCATCATCCCCCGCGCTACTATGGAGATTTTATGCACCGGGTCGGCGTTGGGCAACATCCGGGCAACCAGGGCATGCCCTGCTTCGTGATAGGCGGTAATCTCCTTCTCCCGCGGGCTTATCCGCCGGCTCTTCCGTTCCGGACCGGCAATCACCCGGTCAATGGATTCCTCAAGCTCCAGCATCTCAACATTCTTCTTCCCCCGCCTCGCCGCCAGAATGGCGGCTTCATTTACCAGATTGGCGAGGTCAGCGCCGCTGAAGCCCGGTGTCTGCTTGGCGAGCACCTCCAGGTCCACTGACTCGGCTAGTGGCTTGCCCCTGGCGTGGACCTTGAGGATACCGATACGACCGTGGATATCCGGTCGGTCCAGGATTACCCGGCGGTCAAAGCGCCCGGGGCGGAGCAGGGCGGGGTCAAGTATATCCGGTCGGTTGGTAGCGGCGAGGACGATAACGCTGGTGTTGGTGTCAAAGCCGTCCATCTCCACCAGAATCTGGTTCAGCGTTTGCTCCCGCTCATCGTGGCTGCCGCCCAAGCCGGCACCGCGATGGCGGCCAACGGCATCAATCTCATCAATGAAGATGATGCACGGGGTGTTGCGCTTTGCCTGGTCAAAGAGGTCACGCACCCGGGAAGCGCCGACGCCGACAAACATCTCCACAAATTCACTACCGCTTATGGAGAAGAAGGGCACCCCCGCCTCGCCGGCTATTGCCCGTGCCAGCAAGGTCTTCCCTGTCCCCGGCGGGCCTATCAGCAGCATTCCCTTTGGTATGCGTGCCCCCAGCCCCTGGAACTTCTCCCTTGACTTGAGAAAATCAACCACCTCGTGCAGCTCCTGCTTGGCTTCCTCAACGCCGGCGACATCATCAAAGGTCACCGTGGGGCGGTCGGCGGGGAAGAGCCGCGCCTTGCTGCGCCCGAAGCTCATTGCCTGGCTATTAGCCCCCCGTGCCTGGCTGAAAAGGAAGAACAGCAAGCCGCCAAAGAGGAGGAGGGGCAGGAAGCTAATGAGCATGTTCCCCCAGTTGAAAGCGCTTGACTCCTTGACCTCAATGATTACCCCTTCCAGGTTGAGCCCTTCAATCTCGTAGATGGTGGAATAGGCTTCCTTAAATGTCTTTAGCTCGGAGCCGTCCTTGGTCGTGATGAGCAGGGCGTCTTCCTCCACCACAATCTTCTCTATCTCGCTGTTTTGCGACATAGTTATTGCCTGGCTTAAGGGAATTTCCTCCGCTTTCTGGGACGGGGTAAAGACCAGGGAGAACAGGGCTATCGCCCCGATTAGGATGGCTATAAAGATTAGCCCTCTTTGAATACCACGCGGCTTCATCCCTTACCTCAACTACCCGGTTATTCCATTCTGCTTCTATTATAACAGAGATATAGTCAAAGAGAAAGTGTAGTTGCCCGCGAAAGCGTAGTAATAACGTACTACCCGGCAGTTTGCCACGTTTGACAAGCCCGGCGGTTTCATATACCCTTATCCTGAATAGCCGGTTTTGTGTGGCTGGTGGTATGGGGTTCCTTAAAATGGAACAGCCTGGGTCAGACAGTCTGGAGATGCGTCACCCGGAGGGCGAGGTGGGGAGCCGTTATCATGAACTTCTCGCCTTGAGCCGGGTCTCGGCGGCGCTTAGCGGCTTGTGGGACCTGGATGCCATCCTCAGCGTTGCCCTGGACAACGTACTGGGAACGATGAGCGGGAACATCGGCGGCATCCTGCTTCTGGACGAACGAACCCAGACACTCTCCTACCGTGTTCATCAGGGCTTGAGCGACCGCTATATCGGGGAGGTGCGCCTTGGTCTGGGTGAGGGGATTGCCGGCCGGGTGGCGCAAAGCGGCAAGTCAGTCCTGCTGGAGGACATCTCCACGGATCCCCGCGTTGCCTATCCCGACCTGGTGACCACCGAGGGCTTGAGGGCGTTCATCAGCGTTCCCCTCCGGGCAAAGGACAGGGTGCTGGGGGTGATAAACATCGCCAGCCGCACACCACGCCGCTTTACCAGCAGTGATTTGCAACTGTTACACTCCATTGGCGACCAGCTTGGTGTTGCTATTGAGCAGGCGAGGCTATATGGGCGCCTGAAAAGGGCGAGGGAGAGGTACCGGGTGCTCGCCCGCCAGACCCTGGTGGCGCAGGAGGAGGAGCGGAGGCGGCTTGCCCGTGAGCTGCATGATGAGACTAGCCAGGCGCTTTCCGGGCTGACACTCCAGTTGCAGGCGCTGGTGGACAGCGTTGAGATGGCGGGCAGCCAGGATGCTGAGTTCATCACCAGGTTGAAGAAGGTGCAGTCTCTGGCGGTTCAGGTACACAGTGAGATAAGCCGGCTGATTGCTGACCTCCGTCCCGCCCTGCTGGATACACTGGGCTTACTCCCCGCCATTCGCCAGCATGCCGAGGCTAACCTGCGCCCTCTGGGCATGAACGTCTCCGTGGAATCCAAGGGGGTTGAGAAGCGTTTGCCTCCGGAGGTTGAGGCGGGTCTTTTCCGCTTTGCCCAGGGCGCTATTGGTAACATTGCTCAGCACTCCAGAGCCAGGAACGCCAGTATTGTCCTGGAATACGGGGATGAGGAGCTCCTGGTGCGGATTGGTGATGATGGTGAGGGCTTTGATGTCTCCAAAATCACCGATATTGAGGATAGCGGTCGCGGTCGCGGGGTGTTCAGTATGAAGGAGAGGGTCGGGCTGCTTGGGGGCACCTGCCTGATTGAGTCCCAGCCCCGGCGGGGGACGACAGTCCGGGCAAGAATCCCCATAAGCGAGGGTGCCGAAGATGCCGAAGTTAAGGGTACTGGTAGTAGATGACCATACCGTCGTGCGAGACGGCGTCTGTGCCCTGCTGGCGCTGGCGGCTGATATAGAGGTAGCCGGTGAGGCTGCCAACGGCAGCGAAGCGCTGAAGATGGTCCGGGAGCTAAAGCCGGATGTGGTGCTTATGGACATGGCTATGCCCATTATGGACGGGCTGGAAGCCACCCGCCGCATGCGCAGGGAGTTTCCCGGGACAAGGGTGCTCGTCCTCACCCAGTATGATGACAAGGAGTACGTCCTCCCCGTCATTGAAGCCGGGGCTTCCGGCTTCATCAGCAAGGTGGCGGCATCCTCCGAGCTTGTTCAGGGTATCCGCTCTGTTTGCCGGGGGGACTCCTATCTCTCCCCGTCGGTAGCCCGGCTTCTGGTGGAAGACTACCAGAATGCCGCCAGCGGCAGGGTCAGCCATGACCCCTATGAGCAGCTGACCGACCGGGAGCGGGACGTGCTCAAGCTGCTTGCCGAGGGGTATACCACCCAGGAAATAGCCGGCATGCTGGTAATCAGCCCCAAGACGGTTGAGGGGCACAAGACCAACCTCATGGCGAAGCTTGGCATCCGCAACCGCATTGACCTGGTAAAGTATGCCCTGCGCAAGGGAATCATAAGCATTTAATGGCTACTGCCGCAGAATAGCCTCATACCGCCGCACCTCCCCCGTTCGTTAGCTGTTTGTCCCCCTAGCCATGACCGGAAAACAGGGTGAAATCAGGGAAAACCCGGTGGAAAAACCGGGCACTATCAGGGTGAAGCCCTCTTTCCCTCCGTCCCGAATTCGTCTATCCTATGTCCAAAGTGCTTCCGGCGGTGACACTTTAAGCCAGACCGGTGGCAGCAGGGGAGGAAGGAGGTAGATGTATGGAGACCACTCTCACTATTCTGATTGTTGACAATGAGATTGACTTCAGCCAAGCCCTGGAGGCGGCTCTGGCGGCTAAGTCCTATCAGGTGGTTGCTGCCGATAACCGGAGCCGGGCGGAGGCAGTAGCCAGTGTGCAAAGACCGGACATGGTCATCCTGGGCACCATTATGCCCCGGGGAGACGCCTTTCTCTTCCACCAGTGGCTGAAGCAGACACCGCGCCTTAGTGACCTGCCTGTTCTGGTCATCAATGCCTGTCCGGAGAAGGAGCTTCTCTGCGGGTGGCGGCGGGAGGAGGGGATGCGGTGTGACGCTGATGATTTCCTGGCAAAGCCGGTTGAGCCGGCAGCGCTGTTACCCCGGATTGAGAAGCTGCTGGACAGGGTGACGGCGAGGATAAGGGTGCTGGTCGCCGATGACCATGCCATGGTGCGTGACGGTATCCGGGCGGTACTCTCCCTGCAGCGGGATATCCAGGTGGTCGGGGAGGCGGTGAACGGGAGGGACGCCCTGGACAAGGCATCCCAGCTCTCGCCCGATGTGGTGCTGATGGATATCGTCATGCCGGTAATGAATGGACTGGATGCGGCACGGCAGATATGCAAGGAGTGCCCGCTGGCTAGGGTGCTGATGCTGACCCAGTACGATGATGAGGAGAATGTCCTTGCCAGCCGGCAGGCAGGGGCGCTGGGCTTTATTCCCAAAACAGCGGTCAGCTCCCAGCTTCTCGCCGGCATAAGGTCGGTGAACCAGGGAAAGCGGTTCCGGCACACCGTCGCCCGGTAGGATTATCCGGGAAACGGGGGCGTTATTGGAAGCGATTACGATTACACTGGACGGGGTGGAGGTAAGCGGCTATCCGGGGATGACCATCCTGGACCTGGCTCGGGAATCGGGGGTGGCTATTCCCACCCTGTGCCATGACCCGTGCCTTATCCCGACCGGCGCCTGCCGGCTCTGTCTGGTGGAGAACGAGCGCTCCGGGGCATTGCTCGCTGCCTGCATCACCCCGATAGCACCGGGGATGGTGATTAACACCTGCTCCGAGCGGGTGGTGGAGCGCCGCCGGGCGATTGTCCAGCTCATGCTTGCCAGCCACCCCGATTCCTGCCTTATCTGCGACAAGGGCAACCGCTGCCAGCTGCGCAGTATAGCCGCCGGGATGGGCATAGGGCTGGTGGAGTTCCAGAGGCTCCCGCAGTCGGGTGTTATTGAGGAGGTCAATCCCTTCATTGTCAGGGACCTCTCCAAGTGTATCCTGTGCGCCAAGTGTATCCGGGCGGATCAGGAGCTGGTTGTTGAGGGCGCCATTGACTATATTGGCCGGGGCTTTACCGCCAGGCCGGCGACACTGAATGACATGCCGCTGGAGAAGTCGGAGTGCACCTTCTGCGGCACCTGCGTGGCGATGTGCCCCACCGGTGCCCTCATGGAAAAGGAGAGGGTATACGGCGGGACGACGGCAACCTCCGTTGATTCGGTATGCCCCTTCTGTGGCTGCGGCTGCCGGCTATGCCTTGAGGTCAAGGACAACCGCCTGGTGCGGGTCAAGCCCGGCGCCGGCAGTCCGGTGAGCCACGGCACGCTCTGTGTCCGGGGGAGCTATGGCTGCGATTTCATCCACAGTTCGGAGAGACTGCTCAGCCCCCTGGTCAAGGTAGACGGCAGCTTTGAGGCGGTATCCTGGGAGCAGGCATTACAACAGGTAGCTGCTGAATTCAACCGGGTAATGGAGAGCCATGGGCCCGGCAGCCTGGCTTTACTGGGCTCCTCCAAGTGCACCAATGAGGAGAACTACCTCTTGCAGAGGCTGGCGCGGGGAGTCCTGGGGACGAACAATATTGATAATGGCAGCCGGCTGTACAGCTCGGCGAGCCGGGTTGGTCTGGGGGGGTCTATCGGTTTTCCGGGGACAACCAGCTCTCTTGATGAGCTGGAACAGGCGGACGTGATAATGGTTATCGGCGCTGACCCGGCAACGTCGGCACCGGCGGTAGGCTATGCCATAAAGCGGGCGGTCCGCTACCGGGGCGCCCGGCTGCTGCTCATTGACCCCCGGCAAACAAAACTGGCTTCACTGGCTCACCTCTGGTTGAGGCCCAGGCCCGGCAGCGATATCGTGCTGCTCAGCGGGATGGCGCGGGTGATGACCGGGGAGGGGCTTTTTGACGAGGAGTTCGTCACCCGCAAGACAGACAACTTTGCCGGGCTGGCACGCAGCCTGGAGGGATATACCCCGGCTTATGTGGAGGAGGTAACCGGCGTCCCGGCTTCAGACGTGCCGCTCGCCGCCCGGCTCTTTGCCGGGGCGGAGAGGGCGGCGAGCGTCTATGGTAATGGAATCACCCAGTATGTCACCGGCACGGATAGCGTCATGGCTCTGGCGAATATCGCCATGCTCACCGGGAACATCGGGCGCCGGGGAGGGGGCATCTTTGCCCTGCAGCGGGAGAACAACGGGCAGGGGGCGTGTGATATGGGAAGTCTACCCGACTTCCTCCCCGGCTACCAGGGTATAGACGATGCCCGGGCGAGACGGGGCTTTGAGGAACGCTGGGGGGTCAGCCTGTCCGCTGATGCCGGGCTGACCGCTCTGGAGATGATGGAGCAGGCGAATGAGGGGCGGCTTAAGGCGATGCTGATTATGGGGGAAAACCCGGTGGCGAGCTTCCCCCACCCCTCCCTGGTACGGGAAGCCCTTGCCGCCCTTGATTTTCTGGTGGTCAGCGACATGTTCCTTACCGAGACGGCACAGCTAGCCACGGTGGTCCTGCCCGCCGCCAGCTTTGCCGAAAAGGACGGCACCTTCACCAACTTTGAGGGCCGGGTGCAAAGACTGCGTCGGGCGATTGCGCCTCCCGGCGACAGCCAGCCGGACTGGGAGATTATCCTGGAGCTAGCCAGCCGGATGGGCTGCCCTATGCCCTATTCCTCCCCCGAGCTGGTCAGGGAGGAGATTGAGGCGCTGGTGCCCCTCTATCAGCGCCAGGCTTATGATGACTTTGAGACTGATGCCCCGGCGGGCTTGGAGTGTGGACATCTGGGGTCAAGGCGGCTTTACAAGGGGCTCTTCCCCAGTGGGTTTGGTCGCTTTGCCCCGGCGGGGGGCGTGGAGGTGCCGGGCATAGCGGGGGACGGTTACCCGCTCACCCTGATAGCCGGTTCCGTGCTGCACCACTTTGGCAGCGGCACCCGGAGCTCCCGGGCGTCACTGCTGAAGAGGTTCTCCCCCGGTGCCTGGATAGAAATCGGCAGGGGCGATGCCAGAGACCTTGGCTTTGGCGATGGCGACACCGTCAGGGTGGTCTCACCGGCGGGGGAGGTGACGGCTACCATCAGGGTGACGGATACGCTACCTCCGGGGACGCTTTTCCTGCCCATGTCCTTCCCGGAGAGTCCGGCAAACGAGCTATTTGGCATCGCCCTTGACCAGAAAGCCCGGGCTCCCGCCGGCAAAGCCTGTGCCGTAAGGCTGGAAAGGATAGGTTAGCGATGGCTAAGCGGAAGGTGCCGCCAAAACCCAACCTGAAGCGGATAGACGCTATTATCGCCGGCTACCGGGGGCGGCGGTGGGGGCTGATACCCCTCCTCCACGAGATTCAGCGGGCGCAGGGCTATGTCCCCCCGGAGGCAATACCGCGCATTGCCCGGGCTCTGGGCTTGTTCCCCAGTCAGGTGCAGGGGGTGATTACCTTCTATAGCCAGCTCTACACGGCACCGCGGGGGAGAAATATCGTCAAGGTATGCCGGGGCACCGCCTGCCACGTGCGGGGCGGAGAGACAATCCTCAAGCTGGTCAAGCAGCAGCTTGGCATTGAGGAGGGCGAGACGACCCCCGATTATGAGTGTACCCTGGAGACTGTTGCCTGCATTGGTGTTTGCGCCCTGGCACCGAACGTGGTCGTCAACACGGCTACCCATGGTCACATGAACCCCAAGAAAGTAACCCGGTTGTTTGCCAGGAGGGATGCCTGATATGCCGCCGCCGCGCACTGTTCTGGTCTGTCGGGGCACGGGGTGTGTCTCCGGGGGCGGTGACGCCGTCCTTGAGGCGCTGCAGTCCGAGGTGGCAAGGCAGGGGATTAAGGGCACCGGGGTTGATTTCACCGGCTGCCACGGCTTCTGCCAGCAGGGGCCCAATGTTGTCGTTGAGCCGGACGGTATCTTCTACACCCAGGTGGAGCCGGAGGACGCCGCCGAGATTGTCACCTCCCACCTCCGGGACGGGGTGCCGGTGGCGCGCCTCTTCTACCGGGAGCCGGTGAGCGGTCAGGCTATACCCCGCTACCCGGAGATAAACTTCTACCAGAAGCAGGAGCGTATCGTTCTGGGCAATTGCGGTCACATCAACCCGGAGCGGATTGAAGACTACATTGCCGCCGGCGGCTATCAGGCACTGCGCAAAGCCCTTTTCAACATGACGCCGGAAGAGGTCATTGCCGAGGTGAAGGGCTCCGGGCTGCGGGGGCGCGGTGGGGCGGGCTTCCCCGCCGGGGTGAAGTGGGAGTCCTGCCGCCGGGCGGCGGGTATGCCCAGGTATATAATCTGCAACGCCGATGAGGGTGACCCCGGTGCCTTTATGGACCGCTCCATGCTGGAGGCAGACCCGCACTCCGTCCTGGAGGGGATGGCGCTCGGTGCCTACGCCATCGGCAGCCAGGACGGCTTTATATACATCCGGGCGGAGTATCCCCTGGCGGTGCAGCGCCTCCGGATAGCCATCGCCCAGGCAAGGGAGCATGGCTTTCTGGGCAAGAATATCCTCGGCGGGGATTTCAGCTTTGATATTGAGATTGTGGAGGGAGCCGGCGCCTTTGTCTGCGGGGAGTCCACCGCCCTGATGGCATCAATAGAGGGCCGGCGGGGCATGCCCCGGCAGACGCCGCCCCGCTCCGTGGAGAAGGGGCTGGGGGGCAAGCCGACCGTGCTGAACAACGTCAAGACCTTTGCCTTTGTTCCCCAGATAATCAACCGGGGCGCCGACTGGTTCAGCAGCATTGGCACCGAGAAGAGCAAGGGCACCGCCGTATTTGCCATCAGCGGCAAGATTGCCAATAGCGGCTTGGTGGAGGTGCCGATGGGCACCCGGCTCGCCACCATTATCCATGATATCGGGGGCGGCATCCCCCGGGACAGGCGGCTCAAGGCGGTGCAGACCGGCGGTCCCTCCGGGGGCTGCATCCCGGTGCGCTTTATTGACCTGCCGGTGGACTATGAGTCGCTGGCGGAGGTGGGCTCCATAATGGGCTCCGGGGGCATGGTGGTGATGGACGAGGCTACCTGTATGGTGGAGGTAGCCCGCTTCTTCCTCAGCTTCACCCAGACCGAGTCCTGCGGGAAGTGTACCCCCTGTCGCCTGGGGACGAGACAGATGCTGGAAATCCTGACCAGAATCACCCGGGGCGAGGGGCGTGATGAGGACATTGACACCCTGCTCACCCTGGCGACAACGGTCAAGGAGTGCTCGCTGTGCGGCTTGGGGCAGAGCGCCCCCAACCCGGTGCTCTCCACCATCAACTACTTCCGCAGCGAGTACGAAGCCCATATAAAGGAGAAGAAGTGCCCGGCGGCTGCCTGTGATGCCCTGATGATATCGCCGTGCCAGCACACCTGTCCGGTGGGGATTAACATCCCCAGGTATGTCGCCCATATTGCCGCCGGCGAGTACCGGGAGGCGGTGGAGACCATCCGGGAACGCAACCCCTTCCCGGCTATCTGCGGCCGTATCTGCCATCACCCCTGTGAGTTCCGCTGCCGCCGCGGCGAGCTGGATGACCCGGTGGCTATCCGGACGCTGAAGCGCTTTGCCGCTGACTGGTACTTTGGCAATGTGACCGAAGCCCCGGAGCCGTTTCCCCGGACACGCCGCGAGGCGGTGGCGGTGGTCGGGGCGGGACCCACCGGGCTGTCCTGCGCCTACTTCCTGGCTCAGGCGGGCTATCCGGTGACCGTTTTTGAAGCCCTGCCTATAGGGGGCGGTATGCTGTCGGTGGCGATACCGGAGTTCCGCCTGCCCCGGGAGATGATTCAGAAGGAGATTGATTACATCGCCGGGCGGGGGGTGGATATAAGGTACAACACCCCGGTTAACGTGAACTTCAGCGTTGAGGACCTGCGCCGGGACGGCTTTGACGCCGTCTTTATCGCTGCCGGGGCGCAGCGGAGCCAGCGCATAGGGATACCCGGTGAGCTGGAGGATGTCGCCGGTTTCTACTACGGGCTAAGGTTCCTCCGCGATGTCAGGCTGGGCAGGCAGGTCAGGATAGGCCGTCACGTGGCGGTCATCGGTGGCGGTAATGTCGCCCTGGATGCGGCGCGCACTGCCCTCCGCCTCGGCGCTGATGAGGTCAGCATCTTCTACCGCCGGTCGCGGGACGAGATGCCGGTGACCGAGGTGGAATACGACCAGGCTATCGCTGAGGGTGTCCGGGTCAGTTTCCTGGTGAGCCCGACCCGGATAGCCAGCGAGAACTGGGAGGTGGTCGGGCTGCAGTGCATACAGATGAGACTGGGCGAGCCGGACCAGAGCGGTCGGCGGCGCCCGGTGCCGGTTGCCGGCTCGGAGTCCTTCGTCGAGGCGGATACCGTTATTGCCGCCGTGGGGCAGGCTCCCGACCTCTCCTTCCTGCCCGCGGACAGTGCCCTGGAGCGCACCCGCTGGGAGACGCTGGTCGTTGATAGCAACAATCTAGCTACCAATGTCGGCGGCGTCTTCGCCGGGGGCGACTTCGTTGCCGGGCCCGGTATGGTGATTGATGCCATCGCCGCCGGCAGGAGGGCAGCCACCGCCATAGACAAGTACCTCAAGGGTGACACCTCCCGGGTTGAGCTCTATGACCTTAAAGCAAGTGTTATCGGAGAAGAGCCGGCACCGGAGACTGAGGAAGCCTGGGAGGTGCAGCCGAGGCTGGCGGAGCCGGTGCTGCCCACCGAGGAGAGAAAGACAAGCTTTGCCGAGGTAGAGCTCTGCTTCTCCGAGGAGGCAGCCCGGCAGGAGGCGAAGCGGTGCCTGAGGTGCGACCTGGAGAGGTAACCTGCTGGATTAGGGGAGGGCTATCATGAAGTCAATAACCAGGCAGAAACCATTTGATGAAATCAAGGAGCAGCTGGCTGATTTTGAGCGACCGTTTATTATTGGCTGCGGCACCTGCACCACCATGACCCGGACCGGCGGCATTGACCAGGTTGTGGAGATGAAGGACAGTCTTCAGGAGCTCGGCAAGCGGGTTAGCGGCTGGACGGTCATCCCCACGGCTTGTGACGAGATGACAGGGGCCGCCATGAAGGAAAACGGGCGGGCGCTGCGGGAGGCGGGCTGTATTCTGGCAATGACCTGTGCCCTGGGGGTGCACCGGATGGGTCTCTACATTGACCGCCCCGTCATCCCGGCGCTGGATACCCTGTTCATCGCTGTGGAGGATACGCCGGGCAACTTTCACGAGGTCTGTGACCAGTGTGGTCAGTGCATCCTCGGCGAGACGGCTGGTGTCTGCCCCATCACTACCTGCCACAAGGGGCTGGTGAATGGCCCCTGCGGCGGCACCAATAACGGCAAGTGCGAGATTGATAAGGAGAAGGACTGTGCCTGGACAATTATCTATCAGCGCCTGAAGGCGCAGGGCAGGCTTGAGCTGATGCGCCGCTATTACCCGCCGCGCAACTATCAGGTATCGCCCCGGCCGAGAACGGTCACAATCTGTTGAGCAAGGAGGCAGGACAATGGCGTTCAGAGATACCCTCGGCTCCGGCAAGTTTGTCATCACCAGCGAGGTGGCACCACCGAAGGGAACAAATCTGGAAACGATGCTCCACCATATTGATATTCTTAAAGGCTGTGTGGATGCCATCAATGTCACCGACCACCAGAGCTCGGTAATGAGGTTTCCCTCCATTGGCGGCTGTCTGGCTATCCGGGAACGGGGTGGTGAGCCTATCCTGCAGATGACCTGCCGTGACCGCAACCGCCTGGCGCTACAGGCGGAGCTCCTTCTTGCCTATAGCCGGGGGATAGGGAACGTCCTCTGTCTCACCGGTGACGCCGTTCCCGTCGGCGACCATAAGGAGGCTAAGGGTGTCTTTGACCTTGATTCCCTGCAGCTGCTAAAGGCAATCCGCGTGCTGGAGTCGGGGCAGGACATGGGGGGCAACAGCCTGGATGGTGCCGTGGAGTTCTGTGCCGGCGCCATCGTCACCCCCGAGGCGCAGCCAATAGAGCCCCAGCTAATCAAATTTGAGAAGAAGGTTGAGGCGGGAGCCGAGTTCTTCCAGACCCAGGGGATTTATGACCTGGACGGCTTCGCCCGGTTCATGGAGTACGCCCGCCAGTTTCCGGTCAAGGTGCTGGCAGGGATAATCCTGCTGTCATCCGCCCGGATGGCGAAATACATGACGGAAAACGTCCCCGGCATCTTTGTGCCGCCGGACCTGATTGATGAGCTAGCCGCCGCCCCCAAGGGTGAGGCGCTTGCCCGGGGGATTGAGATTGCCGGACGGATGATTGCCGCCCTGAAGAGGGACTCAATCTGTGACGGTGTCCATATCATGGCTATTGGCAGGGAGGAAGTGGTCCCTGATATCCTGGCGGCGGCTGGGCTATAGCCGGTTGGGGAAGCGGCAGGGTAGCCTCACTTGACAAAACGGCGCAAAAACTGTAATCTACATGTGTAGTTGCCGATGGTGGCTGCTTTTGCTTAGCTCCGCATCGGCAACTTGGTGTATCGCCCTCGGCTAACGATGTGGCGCTGGTGGCTGGATTTTGTGGGGAGCACGGTCTGCAAGTTGACTTTTCATGGGCGTTAGCTTACAATTAGCTGCGA
>CAZFCV010000009.1:15402-16518 GCA_964517985.1 uncultured Dehalococcoidales bacterium
AAGCACCAAACAAGTAGAACTGGTAGGGAGTACACGTTCTTGGTAAGAACGGGGTCACCAGTTCGAATCTGGTTGTGGGCTTAAAGACTAAAGGGGGTCTGGAAATGGCAAAACAGAAATTTGAGCGGACCAAGCCACACTGTAACGTCGGCACTATCGGGCATGTCGACCATGGTAAGACAACGTTAACCTCGGCAATAACTATGGTGCTCTCCAAGGTAGGGGCGACGGGATACCGTGCCTTTGAGACCATTGATAACGCACCCGAGGAGAAGGCACGCGGACTGACCATTGCCATTGCCCATATTGAGTATGAGACAGAGAAGCGGCACTATGCCCACATTGACTGCCCCGGTCATGCCGATTACATCAAGAATATGATAACCGGTGCTGCCCAGATGGACGGTGCTATTCTGGTAATCGCTGCTGATGACGGGGTTATGCCCCAGACGAGGGAGCACCTCCTGCTAGCCCATCAGGTTGAGGTGCCTTATATCGTAACCGCCCTGAACAAGGTGGACATGGTAGATGATGAAGAGCTGCTTGAGGTCACCGAGCTGGAGCTACGGGAAGAGGTCTTCCCCCACTACGGCCTCCCCGGTGCCGAGGTGCCGATAATCAGGGTGAGCGCGCTGAAGGCTCTGGAGTGCGGTTGTGGAAAGAGGGAGTGCCAGTGGTGTGGCCCTATCTGGAAGCTGATGGATGCCGTTGATGACTATATCCCCACCCCGGTGCGGCCCAAGGACCAGCCGTTCCTGATGAATATCGAGGACGTCTTCAGTATCAAGGGTCGTGGTACCGTGCCCACCGGCCGGGTGGAGCGGGGGGTTATCCGGACAGGGCAGGAAGTGGAAATCGTCGGTCTGCACCATGAGCCGCGCAAGACGGTAGCTACCGGGCTGGAGATGTTCCACAAGACACTGGATGAGGCTGAGCCGGGAGACGCCGTCGGTATCCTGCTGCGGGGTATAGACCGTGACGAGATAGAGCGCGGACAGGTGCTGGCAGCTCCGGGGAGCATCAAACCCCATACCTATGCCGAGGGACAGATATACGTTCTCACCAAGGAAGAAGGCAGTCGGGATACGCCCTTCTTCAATGGCTACAAGCCGCAGT
>CAZFCV010000010.1:0-5160 GCA_964517985.1 uncultured Dehalococcoidales bacterium
CTGGAACACCCGTAAAAAGCTATAATTCCCCCGGCAACCCGCTTTGTTCCCTTCGCCCTGGTAGGGAGGGGGGGAATATTTTTTGATGGGGGGGGTGAGGTGGGGGAATAATGGTGCTATAATTAGTCTGAATCTGATAAGAGCTAAAGGGGTAAAAGCAAATGGACGAGCTGAAGGTATTTACGGGAAGTGCCCACCCTGCCCTGGCTAAGGAGGTCGTTGACTATCTGGGTATACCGCTGGGCGAGAGCGAGGTGTTTGAGTTCAGCAACGAGAATATCTTTGTGCGCATACTGGAGAACGTCCGCCAGCGGGATGTCTTTGTTATTCAGCCCTTTTCCTTCCCGGTCAATAAGAATCTGGTTGAGCTGCTTATTATGCTTGATGCCCTGAAGCGGGCATCTGCCGGGCGCATCACCGCCGTCGTTCCCTACTACGGCTATGGCCGCACGGATAAAAAAGACCAGCCCCGGGTGCCGATAACCGCCCGGCTGGTGGCAGACCTGCTCACCGTGGCGGGCGCCAACCGGTTGCTGACGGTAGACCTGCATGCGGCGCAGATTCAGGGCTTCTTCAGCATACCGGTTGATGAACTGACCGCCCTCTACCTGCTGAGCCGTTACTTTGAGGAAAAGAAATTTGACGATCTGGTGGTGGTGGCTACCGATATTGGCATTTCCAAACGGGCTCGCGACCTTGCCGCCAAGCTTGATGTCCCGCTGGCAATTATGGAGAAGAGGCGGCTGGGTAACGCCGACCAGACGGAGACGCTGAACGTTATCGGTGAGGTGGAGGGGAAGGTAGCCCTTACCGTGGACGATGAGATTGACACCGCCGGTTCTCTGGTAAACGTTGTCTCCACCCTGCTGGAGAGGGGAGCCAGGGAGGTATATGCCTGCTGCTCCCACCCGGTGCTATCCGGTTCCGCTATCAAGCGGATAGCCTCAAGCCCGGTAAAAGAGGTGGTGGTGACCAATACCGTTCCCGTTAACGGGGACAGAAGTCTGGACAAGATTACCGTCTTATCCATCGCCTCGCTGCTGGGGGAAGCCATCCACCGCATTCACACCGGTTCGTCGGTGGGAGCCATGTTTGAGTAGGGGCGAGCCATTGATAGAGGTATATCGGGCGAGGGGAGAGGCAGAGGCTCAGGTTATCAAGGGCTTGCTGGAGAGCTACGGGATACCCTGCTTCCTGCAATCACACGCTGCCCCCTCGGTGCATGCCCTTGCCATTAACGGGATGGGTGAGGTCAGGGTTATGGTTGATGAGGGAATGGCGGATAGAGCCCGGGGGCTGGTTGAGGGAGAAGGTCATGTTTAAGTGGCTAGGCAGCCTGGGCGATTCCAACGAGAAGGAGCTGAAAAGGCTGCAGCCGGCAGTTGACCGGATAAATGAGCTGGAGCCGGATTTTGAAAGGCTCAGTATTGCCGAGCTTCGTGCCAGGACGGGGGAGTTCCGGGCACGGCTGGCAGGCGGCACCCCGCTTGACGAGCTTCTCCCGGAGGCGTTTGCCGCTGTTCGTGAGGCGGCACGGCGGACCCTGGGGCAACGCCACTTTGATGTGCAGCTTATGGGGGGCATCAACCTCCACCAGGGTAAAATTGCCGAGATGAAGACCGGCGAGGGCAAGACCCTGGTGGCTACCCTTCCCCTCTACCTCAACGCCCTCACCGGGCGCGGCTGTCACCTGGCTACGGTCAATGACTACCTGGCTCGGCGCGACCCCTACTGGATGGGCCCGGTCTACCACGCCCTCGGGGTAACTGTCGCCAGCATCTACCCCCAGCAGAACCCGGATGAGCACACCCCCGCCCGCCTTTATGACCTGGACTACGATTCGGAGGATAGCCGGTGGCGGCACTTCCGCCCCGTCTCCCGCCGCGAGGCGTATGAGGCGGATATTACCTATGGCACCAGCAGCGAGTTTGGCTTTGATTACCTGCGGGATAATATGGTTCTGGAGCTGTCCCGGTGTGTCCAGCGCCCGCTGCACTACGCCATTGTTGATGAGGTGGACAACCTCCTTATTGACGAGGCACGCACCCCGCTGATTATCAGCGGTCCCGACGTGGAGGCAACGCAGAAGTACCAGATATTTGCCCGGCTGGTGCCGCACCTGGTTCAGGGGCAGGATTATGAGGTGAAAGAGAAGGAGCGCAGTGTGGAGCTGGCTGATGCCGGCTATGCCAACGTGGAGAGGATGCTGAAGCGGGAGGGGGTCTTAAAATCAGCCAGCTTCTATGACCCGGCAAATGCCGACCTGCACCGCCACCTGAGAAATGCCCTTAATGCCCATGTCTTCTACCGGAGAGACCGTGAGTATATGGTCAAGGATGGTCAGGTTATTATTGTTGATGAGTTTACCGGCCGGCTGATGTTCGGGCGGCGCTATGCGGAGGGGCTGCAGCAGGCAATTGAAGCCAAGGAGCGGGTCAAGGTGCAGCAGGAGAGCCGCACCTTTGCCACCATTACCGTCCAGAACTACTTCCGTATGTATGACAAGCTGGCGGGGATGACGGGCACGGCGGTCACCGAGGCGGAGGAGTTTCACAAGATATACCAGCTTGAGGTGGTGGTCATCCCGACCAACAAGCCGATGATTCGCCAGGACTTTACGGACCAGATTTACCGGGATGAGGAGGCTAAGTTCAAGGCGGTGGTGCGTGAGGTTGAGGAGTTCTACAAAGCGGGACGCCCGGTGCTGATTGGCACCGTGTCCATTGAGAAATCGGAGCATTTAAGCGAGCTGCTTAAAAGGAGGGGGATACCCTATCAGGTGCTCAATGCCAAGCACCACGAGAAGGAGGCGGCTATCATCGCTCAGGCGGGGCGGCCCGGGGCGGTAACGGTTGCCACCAATATGGCGGGGCGGGGTGTTGATATCGTCCTTGGCGGCAGTCCCGATGGCACGGATGCCGCAGAGTTGGAGAAGGAGCACAACCGGGTGGTTGAGTCTGGCGGGCTTCATATTGTCGGCACGGAGCGCCATGAGGCACGGCGTATTGATAACCAGCTGCGGGGCCGTGCCGGGCGTCAGGGCGACCCGGGAAGCACCCGCTTCTACGTCTCTCTGGAGGATGACATTGTCCGCCGCTTCGGCGGGGAGCGTATCAAGGGCATTATGAACTGGGCGGGGATGGATGAGAATATCCCCATTGAGAATACGCTGGTCAACAAGGCGATTGAGAACTCCCAGGTGCGGGTGGAGGGCTACCACTTTGATGTCCGCAAGCACCTGGTGGACTATGATGACGTTGTTAACAAGCAGCGCGAGCTTATCTATGGTGAGCGGCGGAAAATCCTGAGCGGCGCTGACCTTAAAGCAAACATCCTTACCCTGGTCAGGGAGGCGATTCAGGCTACGGTGGCGGAGCACACCGGTGACGGGCGTGGCTTTGACTGGGATATAGATGGCTTGCTCGGCGATGTTGCTACCATCTTCCCCTTACCGCCGGCGCTCAATGCCGGCGCCCTCTCCGAGATGAAGGCAAACGAGATTGAAGACAGGCTGGTTGAGGCAACAGAGGCTCGGTATGAGGCGAGGGAGGAGGAGGTTGGTGCCGAGGGCATGAGGCTGCTGGAGCGGGTGGTGATGCTGCGCATCATGGATAGCCTGTGGATAGAGCACCTGACGATGATGGAGGAGATGCGCCTCCAGGCAGGATGGCAGACCCTGCGCCAGACGCGGGCAGTTGATGCCTATAAAAAAGAGGGCTACAGGCAGTTCCAGGTATTGCTCTCCGCCATCCAGCATGACGTGGTGCACACCATATATCATGTTAGCCTTGCCAAGCAGGGAGCCCCGGCACCGGCGGCGGCTCAGGCTGCCGGTAGTGCCCGCAGTAGCCGCCCGCAGCCGGCAGCCAGCGGCAGGAAGGTAGGGCGCAACGACCCCTGCCCCTGCGGCAGCGGCAAGAAATACAAAAAGTGCTGTGGGGGGTAGATTTAATGACCGACGAGGAGTTGCGGCAGACGATTCAGGAGCTGGGCGAAGACATAGACAGGCTATCTGACCCGGATAAACCCCTGACCGCAGAAGAAGACGGACACCGCCGCCTGCTCTTGCTGAAGAGGGAAACCCTCCAGAAGCTCAAGGAGGCGAGGGAAAAGCACAACGTCGCCCAGGAGCTTAACCAGACGTTAAACTACGGGCTATTAAGTGCCGTGGGGGAGAGGCACCCCGTTATGGCGTTTCTCGCCCGCCTGAAGCTCCGGTCGCATATACACAATATATAGCCGGAACGGCTAACTTGAATCGGGGTGGGGGTGGTGAAGAACAAAGAGGTTGCCCGGGTATTTGCCGATATTGCCGACCTGCTGGAGCTTAAGGGGGAGAACCGGTTTAAGATACAGGCTTACCGGAGGGCGGCGCACTCCATTGAGCATCTGCCGGTGGAGGTGGAGCGCCTGGTTGCCGAGGAGAGGTTGAGGGAGGTCCCCGGGGTGGGGGAGGCAATCTCCCGGAAGATTACGGAGCTGGTGACCACCGGCAAGCTTGGTTTCTACGAGAGCCTGAAAGCCGAATTCCCGGAGGGGCTGGTGTGAGGCGGGGGGCGTCCTGAATACCAGACCGCCGGGTGAAATCATTAACCATCTTGAGCCGTTCAAGGAGGTATGGTGGAGAGCCAGTCGCATTCTTCCCAGTTGACCGGCGCCGGGGATGCCCGGGCGCTGGCCCATCTGGAGCAGGCGATTAAGGGCGGCAAGCACTGGTATATTGCCCTTCTGGAAGCGATTGGTCTGTGGGCTAGCGCTGAGGAGAGCCGTGACGACCACACCTACCGCTACCTCATCGCCGGCGAGGCTTTTGACTGGCTAGCGCTCGCCGAGCGCCTGTGCCATGCCGTGGACGGACTGCTGCCGGATGACGAGAAGACCGCCCTTATTTTCCAGGGCAGACCGCCGCTTAGCCTGCGCCGGGAGGAATTCCGCCGCCTCATCGGCAGTCTCAAGTACCACCAGTACCTTAACTACTTCTACGGCGTCATTGTTGAAGAGGCGCTATTCCTGGTGGTGCAGGAGGAGGTGCAGAAGGAGAGGCGGACACGGGGCTATACTGATGACCGGGATACCACCGGTGAGGTCTACCAGCGCATCTACGGCGACAGCAGAGCCACACTGCTGAAGCGCTTCCAGAAAGAGAAGGGTTACCCCCGG
>CAZFCV010000010.1:5170-16500 GCA_964517985.1 uncultured Dehalococcoidales bacterium
CCATGAGCCTGACCGGGCTGAAGGAGTTCACCTACTGGCTGTTTCGCTACCGGCTGGGGCATTGCGAGAAGACCAGGGTTGCCAGTGATACCAGGAAGGCTCTGCAGAGGCTAAATACCATGGGCTTTTCCCATCCCTGGTGAAAGCCGTGCCCCGGTGACGGGCTATCCGGTTCCGGACAGCAGCCCGTCCAGTGCCGAGCCGTAAGCCTGATAGGCTCCGGAATCAAAGAGGACGAAGGCGACCTCCCGCAGAGAGGTGGGCTGTTCCCGAAGGAAGGAGACCGCCGCCCCCAGCGCCACCCTTGCCGCCCGGTCAACCGGGTAGCCATAGGCGCCGGTGCTTATTGAGGGAAAGGAGATGCTCCCCAGGCTATGCTCCGTGGCTAATTTCAGGCTCTCCCGGTAGGCGCTGGCAAGCAGCTCCGCCTCGTCTCTACCCCCGCCATACCAGACCGGTCCGACGGTGTGAATCACGTATTTTGCCGTCAGGTTCCCCCCGGTGGTGATGACCGCCCTTCCCGTGGGCAGGCGTCCCTGCCGGGCGACGATGTGCCGGCACTCCTCAAGTATGGCTGGTCCCCCCGCCCGGTGGATGGCACCGTCCACCCCCCCGCCCCCCATGAGCCCGGGGTTGGCGGCATTGACAATGGCGTCACTATCCTGCCGGGTGAGGTCACCCCGGGTTATAACTAGCCTTGTCTCTTTGATGGTTACCTGCCGTGACGGCTCTGCCATGGTCTTTGTCCCTCCGGCTCTATTTTACAACACAATTGTCATGTCGCGACAAGCTAATTTGTCGCTGGCTACGGGTTGATGCTAAAATATGGGTGTTAGCTAAGGCGGTGTGCCTTAGCTAACGTTGTGAGACGTCGGGAAAGGGGTTGTTTTGGTGATTATCCGGAGAGTGGTTGTCGGCTATCTTGATTCTAACTGCTATATTGTCGGCTCGGAGGCGGCGGGGGAGGGGCTGCTCGTTGATGCCGGTGATGACCCGAATAGTATTCTGCGGCACGTCAGGGAGCTTGGGCTTGACATAAAAGTTATCGCCCTGACCCACGGGCACACCGACCATGCCGGCGGCGTGAGGGAGGTCAGGGCGGCGACCGGGGCTGAGGTCTGCTTTCACCCCGCTGATAGCGGCTATGGGTGGCCGGGCCGGCGGCTTGAGGACGGGGATAGCATTGACGTGGGCGACCTGCACTTCGTGACCCTCTATACCCCGGGGCATACCCGGGATGGCATCTGCTTTGCCGGGCATGGGGTGGTCTTTACCGGGGACACCCTGTTCAAGCGTAGCGTCGGCATGACATCCTTTGGCGGAAATCACGGTCAGCTTTTGCAGAGCATTCACGCCCGGCTGATGACGCTGCCCGATGACACGGTGGTTTATCCCGGTCATGGCCCGGAGACCACCATCGGCGCCGAGCGCCGGGGCAATCCCTTCCTGCGCGGTTGAAAATTGATAGATATTAAAGAAAAGGCAGGGGAGCTACCCCTGCCTTTTTTCTTTTTACGTCCCGGTGGTTGGCTACAGTGTGATAAGGATGATGAAGACGGGACCGAAGATTACGGCTACCTTCCCCACCAGCTTTATCAGGATGTTCAGGGAGGGTCCCGCCGTATCCTTGAACGGGTCGCCCACGGTATCGCCGATGACGGCTGCCTTGTGGGCGGCACTCCCCTTACCGCCGAGGTTACCCGCCTCAATGTATTTCTTGGCGTTGTCCCAGGCACCGCCGGCGTTAGCCATCATTACCGCCATCAGGAAGCCGGTGAGCAGTGCCCCGACGAGAAGACCGGCGACGGCTTCCGGGCCCAGGGTAAAGCCGATGATGAGGGGGACGACGATGACCAGCATTCCGGGGACCAGCATTGAGGAGAGCGCCTTCTTGGTAGCGATATCAACGCACCGTACGTAGTCCGGCTTGGCGGTGCCCTCCATCAGCCCCTTGATTTCCCGGAACTGCCGTCTGACCTCGGTGACAATCTCAAAACTACCCTCCCCGACGCCCTTCATTGCCAGGGCGCTGAAGACGAAGGTCAGCATGCCGCCAATGAGCACCCCGGTGATAACGCTAACATTGGTCAGGCTGGCAACTTCAATATTGGTGACCGCAAAGTAGGTGGCAAGCCAGGCGAGTGACGCCAGGGCGGCGGAGGCGATGGCAAAGCCCTTGCCCAGGGCGGCAGTGGTGTTACCCACGGCGTCCAGTGCCTCGCAGCGCTCCCTGACCTCTTTGCCCAGGTCAGCCATCTCGGCGATGCCGGCGGCATTATCGGCTATCGGTCCGTAGCAGTCCATCGCCAGCAGCATACCCAGGTTGATGAGCATGCCCATGGCGGCGATGGCGATACCCAGCAGCCCTCCGAAGAGGTAGGAGAGGATGGTGGCGATAGCCACCAGTATTACGGGCAGGGCGGTGCTCATCATGCCCGTGCCCATGCCTTCAATGATGGTAACCGCCGCCCCGGTCTCCGCCGACTTGGCTATCTTCTTTACCGGGCCGCGCTCCGCCGAGGTGTAGTACTCCGTTACCTGCCCGATAATGAAACCGGCGAGCAGCCCCGATATCAGCGCCCAGAAGAGCCCCAGATCCCCGATATAAGCCCGGATGATGAAGAAGCTGGCGATTATCATCAGTATGTTGCTGATGTAGACACCGGTGTTCATGGTGGCGTGCGCCTTGGCTACCTGCTTCTCAAAGCTGCCCTCAACCGCTTTCGGCCGGACAAAGAGGGCACCGATTATGGAGACCACTATGCCTAGCCCGCCGAGGACGAGGGGGAGCATCATGCCCTTGACAGAGCCGATGGCGATGACGCCCAGAACCATTGCCGCCGCAATGGCGGAGACATAGGACTCGTAGAGGTCGGAGCCCATTCCGGCGACATCGCCCACGTTGTCGCCGACATTATCGGCGATTACTGCCGGGTTTCTGGGGTCGTCCTCGGGGATACCGGCTTCCACCTTGCCGACAAGGTCAGCGCCGACATCGGCACTCTTGGTGAAGATGCCGCCGCCCGCCCTCAGGAACAGGGCTACCGAGGAAGCGCCGAAGGCAAAGCCTAGCCACACGTGGCTGTCGGTGAAGAAAAAGGAGAGGATAGCCAGCCCCAGCAGCCCCAGGCCGACCACGGAGAAACCCATCACGGCGCCGCCGGAGAAGGCAATCTTGAGCGCCTTTGCCCAGCTGCCGATGGCAGCCTGGGCAGTCCGGGCGTTGGCTCTGGTGGCGATGCTCATCCCGATAAAACCGGCGAGGGCGGAGGTAACGGTACCGAAGAGGTAGGCTACCGCCACCCAGGGCTGGGGCTCTATGAAGATGGCAAGGACGATAAACAGCACCGCGGTAAAGATAGCCAGGGTGATAAACTCGCGGCGCAGGAATGCTGTTGCCCCCTGCTGGATGGCACGGGCAATCTCCCGCATTCTCTGGTTGCCCTCGCTCTCGCGGAGTATGGTGAATGCCAGGTAAGCCACGAAGGCAAGGGACAGGAATCCGGCAATCAGAGCCAATATCCTTAGGTCCATAAGCTAGCCTCCCGAGGTTATTGCAGACAAGAATAAGGGCTGGTAGAGACCAACCCCCTTCCCGTCCTTTTTCGCTTCGTGCCCAGCAAAAGTGTCGCTACCAATCTAACCCAACCGGGCGGGAAAGTCAAGCCCGGTTTTTAGCCGGCTTGAGATTTCCTCTCAAAGTCTTCCAGCCTTTCCTCCAGCTGTTTCTGCCTTATGACCAGTGTCAGGTCGCTGCGTGTCCTTTCCAGGACGCCCCGGACAACATCGGTGGTGCGGCGCAGACCGGCGGTGAGCGCATCCGGGAAGTCTATGGTCACCAGGACGTTATAGATATCATCCATGGCGGCGAGCAGCTCCTCACTCTGGGAGAGGTCACCATGGCGGATGCCGTCAAGGAGATAGCGTCTTAGCTCGCCAACCGCCTCCCCCAACCCGTTCAGGTAGGCGCTTACCTCAATGCCGAGTGCGGTGGGGTCGGGGATTTCCTTCCCCGTCACCAGGGCAAGGGTGATGCTGCCTTCGGCGAACTCCTTCTGGGCGTCACGGACAAAGCCGGCGTAGCGCAGCTCGGTATGGTCGTCAGTTGCCTGCTCCGCCTCGCCAATCAGGTTGCGGGCTGTTTGGAGTGATTCCTTCGCCGGGTCAAACTCCTGCCGGTGTATGGCGCGGATGGCGTTGCTACAGTGGCGGATGGCTTCCCGGCACAGGGGTAGCGCCTTTTCCCGGGCGGCGTCTTTCGCCGCCAGGGTCAGGCGAACCTGCTCCGCTATTGGCTCCAGATTTTGTCGGTTCATGCTTGTGCCTCCAGTTTGCCGGCTATTTCGCCGGCGGCGGCTTCTATATCATCGGCGTGCAGTACGGCGCTGATAACGGCAACCGAGCTGGCGCCGGCGGCAATAACCCCGGCGGCATTGGCGGCACTGATGCCGCCGATAGCCACCAGGGGCAGGGATACTGCCTGCCGGACCTGGCGCAGCCGCTCCAGCCCGACCACCACAGCTTCTTCCTTGGAGGTGGTGGGGTAGATGGAGCCAACAGCGACGTAGTCCGCCCCGTCGGCTTCGGCACTCTTCGCTTCGTCCACCGTCCGTGCCGAGCCGCCCAGGAGCCTGTCCATCGCCAGCAGCTTGCGGGCTTCCCTGAGGGGCAGGTCTTCCTGCCCCAGGTGCAGCCCGTCGGCATCGGCAGCCAGTGCCAGGTCAAGGTGGTCATTGATGATAAAGAGTGCGTTTTGCTCGGCGCACAGGCTCTTTAGCTGCCGGGCTATCGGCAAGAGCTCTCTCTTGCTGAGGAGCTTATCGCGTAGCTGAATAGCCGTCGCCCCGCCCCGGATTGCCTGCCGGGCAGCCTCAATATGGCGGCGCCCTTTCAGGGCTTCGGTGTCAAGGATAACATAGAGTCCGGGGAGGCTCTTGAGCTTGTCCTGCCGCAGCAGTCTGGAGAGCAGCACCGGCTCCAGCTCGTAGGTGGTAAACCGGGCTTGCTTGAACCGGTCGCTGTCCAAGCCCGCCTCTTTCGCCAGCTCCTCCATCACCCGCAGTGCTTCCTGGACCCGCCGGCTGTTGGCGACCACCAGTGCGGGCAGCTCCCTCTTCTTCTCCTCCCCGCTGAGAAAGGTGCCGACATCACCGGCGGAGTCTCGCGCCTGAAGGAGCTGTTGCTGGAAGGGCAGGTCGCTGGTGAGCAGGTCGTGGCGCATGTTTTTCAACTGCTCGGTCAGGCTGGAGTCATTGAGGATGAAGCGGGCGATGTCTTCCAGGAGGCGCAGCCCCTCCCCGAGCCGGTTCAGGCTGGCGTCCATAATCCGTAGCGTTTGCCGGGATATTGCCCCTTGTGATGCCATGGTTATCGTATTCTACCTCGGAAGTCAATTTTAGCACAGTCGGGCTTGGAGGGGAAGGGAGCCATAGGTTCAGCCGGTGGCATTCTCGATGAGCTCTATTCGTGACGGCTTCCCCTTCCCGTCCAGCTCCACGGCGACGACGTCAATGCGCCATGACGGGGGCAGGTTATCGTGGCTCTGGCGGTAACGGGAGGCGGCGGCTACCAGGTGGTTTATCTTGGCTCGGGTGATTGACTCCTCGGGGCTGCCGAACCCGGTGCTCCTCTTGGTGCGTACCTCAACAAAAACGAGATAGTCTCTATGCCGGGCGATGATGTCAATCTCACCCTCGGGGCAGCGGTAGTTGGCTTCCTGGATATGGTAGCCCTGTTTCTTGAGGAAGTCCCGGGCTAGCTTCTCCCCCAGGATGCCAACGTCTCTTCGTTTCATCGGCTGTTTCCCCTGACTGGCTGGAAGGAGCGGCGGTGAACGGGCGATGCCCCCAGCCGGCTCAGGCAGGAGAGGTGCTCTCTTGTGCCGTAGCCCTTGTGCCGTGCCAGCCCGTAGCCGGGGTAGGTCTTATCCAGCTCCAGCATCAGATTGTCCCGGGCTACCTTCGCCACGATGGAGGCACAGGCGATGGAGAAGCACAGGCAATCGCCGTTGGTTATTCCTCTTTGTGGCAGGGGCACCTCGGGGAGCCGCATATAGTCAATGAGCAGGGACTCCGGTGGTGGCGAGAGCTGCTCTATTGCCTGCTGCATCGCCAGGCGGGTTGCTTTTATTATGCCCTGTTTATCTATTATATCGCTGGGGGTGACGCCAATGCCGACGGCTACTGCCGCTTCCCGTATGTGGTAGTAGAGAAACCGGCGCTTGTTGGGGCAGAGCTGCTTGCTATCCCTCACCTGGGCAAGCCAGTGGGTCTCCCGGTGGTGGGGCAGGATGACGGCGGCGGCAACCACCGGGCCGGCAAGGGCGCCGCGTCCGACTTCGTCAATGCCGGCGATAAGCCGGTAGCCCTGTGCGGCAAGCTCCCTTTCTTCCGTGAAGGAGGGTACCAGGCGATTATTCGCCAACATCATCCCCTTTCTTCATCCAGAGTCGGGCTTTGCCCCTGTAATCTACCCGTTATTGCGCTGCGAAATCAGTCTGGTTACATGTTGCCAGATAATCTGCTCTACCTTCGCTTTGGGCAGGGTGGCATCTATTACCAGCCAGCGTTCTGGCTCACCGGCGGCAAGCTTGAGGTAGCCGTCCCTCACCCTCTGGTGGAAGGCGAGGGCTTCCTGCTCAAAGCGGTCGTGCCGTTGTTCCCCTTTGCGCTCCAGGCCACTCTGCGGTGGTATATCCAGCAGGACGGTGAGGTCGGGTTGAAGCCCGCCGGTGGCGGCATTATTAACTGCGGTGACCGTTTCCAGTGCCAGCCCCCGCCCGTAGCTCTGGTAGGCGGCGGTGGAGTCGGCAAAGCGGTCGCAGACAACAATCTCTCCCCTTCCCAGGGCGGGCTTGATTACCTCATCTACGAGCTGGGCACGGGAGGCATTGAACAGAAACAGCTCGGCGAGCGGTGATATATCGCTACCTTCCGTCCGTTTCAGCTGGCGCCGGAGCTTCCTGCCCAGCGGGGTGCCGCCGGGCTCGTGGGTCAGCAGCGCCGGGCTCGCGCGCCGTTTTAGCCGGCGGTAGAGTGCCTTTGCCTGGAAGCTCTTGCCGCACCCCTCCCCGCCCTCAAAGGTAATGAACAGGAACATGCCACCCCTCACCCTTTCTAAAAGGGGGCTTCGCCCCTTTAAATCCTTCTACTCTTTGTAAATCCTCACCCGCCGGCCCGGTTCCTTGCCCGTGCTCTGCGAGGAGAGGTCGCTTCTGTGCGCAATGAGGTGCTGCAGGCGCCGGATGTAGGCGCTCTGCGGGCTAAGCTCCACCGCCTCCCCATCGTTCTTTACCCTGCTGGTAGCCTCCTCTGCCTCACCTAGGGCAAGCTGGAGAAAGTTCGCTTTGTCGGCTTTTTCGCCGTCATCGGCGGGGCAGATGTTATGCAGCATCTGCCGGAGCTGGGGTGGGGTGTTGCTCCTGAGGACATAGATGGGGAGGCTGGCGGCTTCCGCCTCCCTGACCTTCTGCGGCTTGCGCCGGTAGTAGCTCTTGGAGGTGACGAAGAGGTCAGCCTCATTCAGGCTACCGGCAGTGTCCAGCGTTAGCTGCCTCTCCTTGGCTATCTGCTCCAGCCGTCCCTGGTTTACCCCGAAGAGGTAGAGCCGGGGCAGCCGGCTTTCCCCGCCGGGCTGCCGGCGGCGGGTGGTTTTCCTGGTGGTGGTGGGTGCCACCTTTTCCTGCCGTACTTCTCCCGTCTCGTCCAGCCAGCGGACCTCGGTGGGCATGAGCTGGCCACGGAGGATGGCGTCAACGGCTTCGCCGACGTCGGCGTGGATGGCTACCTTGTCCCGGTCCTGAATCTCAACGACAATGTCAAAGGTAGGCGGCGACCTCCGCTCCAGTATCAGCTTCTGGGTGCCGCGGCGCTTTGCCTCCTCATCGCCCAGGGTTACGCTCTGTATGCCGCCAACGAGGTCGGACAGGGTGGGGTTTAGCATCAGGTTGTCCAGGGTGTTGCCGTGGGCGGTGCCCACCAGCTGCACCCCGCGCTCGGCGATAGTCCGCGCTGCCTGAGCCTCAAGCTCGGTGCCAATCTCGTCAATGACAATTACCTCGGGCATGTGGTTTTCCACCGCCTCAATCATCACGGCATGCTGCCTGGTGGGGGTGGCTACCTGCATCCGCCGGGCGTGCCCGATTGCCGGGTGGGGGATATCGCCATCGCCGGCAATCTCGTTTGAGGTATCCACGATGATTACCCGCCGCCTCATATCGTCAGCCAGCACCCGGGCGACCTCGCGAAGCATGGTTGTTTTGCCCACCCCGGGGCGACCCAGCAGCAGGATACTCTTACCGGACTGGATAAGGTCTTCAATAATCTTTATCGTGCCGAAAACCGCCCTGCCGACACGGCAGGTCACGCCAACAATACGCCCTTTGCGGTTGCGGATAGCGGAGATGCGGTGCAGGGTGCGCTCAATTCCCGCCCGGTTGTCATCGCCGAAGCTGCCGATATGGGAGACGACATAGTCGATGTCCTGTTCGTTGACTTCCTGGGGGTCGGGGACGGCTTCCCGCTGCGGGAAGCGAGCCTCCGGGGGGCGGCCCAGGTCAAGGACTACTTCCAGCAGCTCGCTGACGTCCTCTTGCTGGCGTAGCGGCTGGCGGATGTGTGGCGGCAGGATATCAAGCAGGGCATCCAGGTCATCGGTGATTACTTTTTGCAACGATTCCCTCCCCCGCCCTCTGGCTCACCTGTGTCCGGCGGCAATATCCAGAAAGTATCTGTGGAACCTCAGGTCATCGGTTAGCTCGGGGTGAAAGGCGCAGGCAAGGAGCTTGCCCTGTCTGGCGGCGACACCGCTACCGTCGGGCAGTTTAGCCAGTATCTCCACCCCGTTGTTTGCCTGCTCAATTATCGGGGCGCGGATAAATACGCCGGGGAAGGGCGCCTCCCCCAGCACCGGGATGGGGAGCTCGGTCTCAAAGCTGTCCTTCTGACGGCCAAAGGCGTTGCGCCTCACCTCTATATCCATCACTCCCAGCGGTTCCAGGCCGTTACCGCGGTTATTTTTGGCGAGGAGTATCATGCCGGCGCAGGTCCCCATTACGGGCAAGCCACTGCCAGCTAGCCCTCTTATTTCGGTTATCAGGTGGTAGTCCTGCACCAGCCGGCTGATGGCGGTGCTCTCTCCGCCGGGGATGATTAGCCCGTCCACGCCGTCAAGCTGGTGGGGCAGGCGGACGGGCACGGTATCTACTTCCAGTTGTTTCAGGGCAGCGATGTGCTCGGCAAAGGCTCCCTGCACGGCAAGGACACCGATTTTCATACTGCTACCATCCTCGGGATGCCAGAAGCTCGTCCGCCGGGATCTGCTTTATATCCAGCCCGGGCATGGCTTCCCCCAGGTTCTTGGAGACCTCGGCAATGACCTCCGGGTCCTGGAAGTGGGTGGTCGCCTTGACGATAGCCCTGGCTCTGACCTCCGGGTTGGACGACTTGAATATGCCGGAGCCAACGAAGACACCGTCAGCGCCGAGCTGCATCATCAGGGCGGCATCGGCGGGAGTGGCGATACCGCCGGCGGCGAAGTTGACCACGGGCAGCTTCCCCGTCTGCTGAATTTCCTCCACCAGGGCAAAGGGGGCGCCCATTTCCTTGGCAACCGCCATCAGCTCGTCCTGGGGGGTGCCAGCCAGCCTGCGGATGCCATCCATCACCGCCCGTATGTGCCTTACCGCTTCCACGATATTCCCGGTGCCGGCTTCTCCCTTGGTCCTCATCATGGCGGCTCCCTCCCCGATACGCCGCAGCGCCTCCGCCAGTTCGCGGCAGCCGCAGACAAAGGGCACCTTGAAATCATGCTTCCAGATGTGGTGGCTTTCGTCAGCCGGGGTGAGCACCTCCGACTCATCAATGTAGTCTACACCGAGCGCCTCCAGCGCCTGCGCTTCCACGAAGTGCCCGATGCGGCACTTCGCCATCACCGGCACCGAGACCGTTTCCTTTATCGCCTCGATGACCGTCGGGTCTGCCATGCGGGCAACGCCGCCGGCAGCGCGGATATCTGCCGGCACCCTCTCCAGCGCCATCACGGCGCAGGCACCGGCTGCCTCAGCAATCCGGGCATGCTCTGGGGTGACCACGTCCATAATCACCCCGCCCTTCAGCATCTGAGCCAGACCAGCCTTTACCTTCCAGGTACCGGTTTCCATATCTTGGTTTCCTCTCTCCGTAGCCGTCACTGGTGTTAAACTATTTTACTATTGTTATGGCTGTTTGGCAACCTGTCCCGCCCCCACCGACTAGATGTCAGGTGGGGAGGGGTTGGCAGGCAATTTTCTATGTCAGCGGTCTCTTTGCCGGCATGCCGGGGCGGCGGGGATAGGTCTCCGGTGCCGTTGATACCTTGTCAATTATCACCAGATAGCGCTCGTCATCAAGCCCTTCCAGGTCAATCTCCCTTACCTGGTGCAGGCTGCCCCCCAGCAGCTTGATTGCCCGGGCGGCTCGGCTGAGCTCCAGGTCAATTGCTCCCTTTTTCTGGGCAACGAGGCTGCCCCCGACTGCGGCGAAGGGCAGGGTCAGCTCAACGAGGGTGGGCAGGGGGGCGACCGCCCGGGAGAGAACCAGCCCGAAACTCTCCCGGTAGCGGCTGATGTGGGCTACCTCCTCCGCCCGCCCGACGACAATCTCGGTGCTTTCCAGCCCCAGTTTCTGCCTGATATCCTCCAGGAAGGCAGCCTTTTTGGCGGTGGCTTCAAGCAGCACCAGCCTGATGCCGGGGAGCAAAATCTTGAGCGGTATTCCCGGCATCCCCGCCCCGGTGCCGACATCAATGGCGCTGAAGCCGGAATCCAGCGGCGGCTTGAGGGCGAGGGTGATGCTGAGGGAGTCCAGGAAGTGCTTTACCTGCACCTCTTCATAGCCGGTTATTGCCGTCAGGTTCAGGCGCCGGTTCCAGCCCACCAGCTCCTGGTAGTAGATATTGAACTGCTCAATCTGCCGCGGGCTAAGCTCCAGCCCCAGTTCTTTAGCGCCACTGATGAGTTTTTCCATGAAATTCCACGCTCAAGCCCTGTCCCTATTATATCCTATCGTCTGCCGGCGGGCGACAAAGATATTTGTATTAACCCCATCCCCCTTAATCCCCCTTCCCCTTATCAAGGGGAAGGGGGAAGTGTTTATGAGAGAGGCTTCGCCTCTCCTTAACTCTCCGTTTTCTCTCTCCTTGATAGGGGCTTTGTTCCCAAAGTCTCATTTCCAGCCCACTTTTGGAACAACTACATGACTTATGGAACAAGTAACACTTTTGTTTGGAGCAAAGCCCTTAGCAATGGAAAGGGGTGTCAAGAGGGGGGAAACCCCGCTTCTCTTCCCTCCCCC
>CAZFCV010000011.1:0-1609 GCA_964517985.1 uncultured Dehalococcoidales bacterium
ACCAGATACCGATAAGCGCCAATAAGTCAATGACCGGTCACCTGTGGGGCGGCTCCGGGGCGGTGGAGGCGATATTCTCTGCCCTGACCATAGTGCGGGGTATCGTTCCGCCGACCATCAATTATGAGACCCCTGACCCGGAGTGTGACCTTGACTACGTGCCCAATGTCGCCCGGAAAGTCGGGGTGGAGGTAGCCCTTTCCAACTCCTTTGGTTTTGGCAGCACCAATGCCACCCTGATTCTCCGCCGCTTCTCCTCTTAGGGGAAATTACCCTCTTTTCTCCCGCCTTTTTGCCCTGGAGTATTGCATTCCGACCAGTTGTTTTGTATAATACATAGCCGTTCTATGTATTATGTATCTCTATGTAATACCCGGAACCAGGGTTTAGCCCGGGCGCCCGCCAGCAGCAACCATTCGGGCAAAGTCTGGTGTAAACCTGTTGGGGGACTGCCGCCCTGGTCTGATTCTGGAGAGCCGTGGTGGGTGGGGTGGATTGCAAATTTAGAAATATGTGCTATTATTACGTACCAAGTAGTGATGCTAGGTATTATTACCGGCGAGGTGGTTTAAGTGGTACAGAGACGAGAGCTGATGAAGGGTGGCATTGATCCGTTGCTCCTCTGTCTGGTAGGGCAGCAGCCGATGTACGGCTATCAGATTATCAAGGAGCTGGAGCAGAGGAGCCAGGGATATTTCAAGTTCAAGGAGGGGACTCTCTACCCGGCTCTCCACCGTATGGAAAGGGCGGGCCTGGTTCAGGGGAGGTGGCAGCTCCTGCCTTCGGGACAGCAGCGGAAATATTATCACATTACCGAGAAGGGGTTATTGAGTCTGGCGGACAAGAGAAGCCAGTGGCGGGACTTTCTGGCGGCGATGAACCTGATAATTCAGCCGGCAGATTCTTAAGGACCGAGGTGGGGAAGTGGTAACTGCCCTGAGTCATTACCTGGATGCGGTCAGGGACAATCTGAGGCTTGACGGCTCCATGGAGCAGGAGGTTATCCGGGAGCTGGAGACTCATATTGAGGACAAGCTCCGGGAGCTGAAGGAAGCCGGGCTGTCTGAGGAAGAGGCGGCTCATTCCTGCCTTCGCTTTCTGGGCTCTGCCAGGCTGGTCGCCCGTCAGGTATATGAAGCCCACAGTCAGGGAACGTGGCGGCAGGCATTATTAGCCTCAAGCCCGCATCTCTTTTTTGGCTTGCTTTTCGCCCTGAACTGGTGGCAGGGTATTGGCTGGCTGCTGGGTATGCTTGCCCTCGTTCTGAGCGTAGCCGTCTATGGCTGGTGGCGGGGTAAGCCCGCCTGGCTCTTCCCGTGGCTGGGCTACTGTCTGTTTCCGGTACTGGCGGCGGGTCTGCTGCTGCTCTATCTCCCCAGGGGGTGGTCGTGGCTGGCAATCCTCTTTTATGTCCCGGTGGCATTCTGGTTGCTCTACTCCATTACCATCCAGACATTGCGGCGGGACTGGCTACATAGCTCTCTTATGCTGCTTCCGCTGCCCACCGTGGTTGCCTGGTTCCTGGTGGTGGAACCGGTGGGGCAATTTCCGGAGTACTGGCTAGACCGCATCTACCTTTTTGCCCCCTGGATAGGACTGAGCTTTCTAG
>CAZFCV010000011.1:1619-11357 GCA_964517985.1 uncultured Dehalococcoidales bacterium
AGCCCTGGGCATCTCGGCGGCTATCTTCATTCGCTTAAGGCAGCGGTGGTTGAAGGTGCTGGTCCTGGGTATATCGGGAATTACAACCCTGACCATGATTACCTGTTATACTGACGGCAGGCTTAGCCTGCTCGCCTTTCTGGTGCTGATTGTTGTCATGCTCAATCTTCTCTTAATTCCAGCCCTGGCGGACCGCCGGCTGAAGCATGGCGGGCGGCACCCGGCGGTCTAAAGCCGGATGGTGGAAAGGGGTTTCCTGTGCCGAGGGTGGCTGTTATTACCGATAGTATATCTTGCCTCACCGAGCCGCTGGTGGCGGAGTACGGGATTAGGATTGTGCCCTATAGTTTTTACTTAAACGGCAGAGCCTACCGGGACTGGCTGGATATTACCCCTTCCGAGGCATACCAGCTTTTTCTGCAGGAGCCGGAGAGCTTCTATTCCTCCCCGGCTTCGCCGGAGACCATGCTTGATGCTTACCGTGAAGCCAGTCAGCAGGCAGAGGATATCGTTTGCGTCACCCTTTCTTCCCGGCTGAGCACCGCCTATGACGTAGCCCGGGTTGCCCGGGAACAAGCCAGGGAGGAGCTCCCCGGGACGTCAATTGAGGTGGTGGATTCCGGAACGGCTACCGCCGCCGAGGGCTTTGTCGCTCTGGCGGCGGCTAGGGCTGCCGGGGAGGGGAAGAGCCTGGCTGAGGTGGTCAGGGCAGCGGAGGTAATGCGGGGCAAAATCAATCTGGTTGCCTGTCTGGATACCGTGCGCCACGTCTACCGGTCGGGGCGGATACCCAAGATTGTCTCTCAGGTGGGCTCGGTTCTTAATATCAGGCCGCTCCTCACCGTTTCCTCCGGGGTGGTACGCATCCTCGGCGTAGCCCGGAGCCGGGAGCGGGGTATAAGCCGATTGCTTGAGATAATGGGGGGCAGGGTCGGGCGGGCGCGGGCACATGTTGCCGTGATGCATGCCTATGCCCTGGATGAAGCGAAGCAGCTAATGGAGCAGGTCTCCTCGGAGTTCAATTGTGCCGAGCTCTGGCTTACCGAGTTTAGCCCGCTTATGGGCTATGCCTGTGGCACGGGGACTCTGGGGTTAGCTTTCTACAAGGAGGATTGAGAATGGTTAACGAGATTATAGCTATTTTGCTCGGCTATCTACTGGGTTCTATCCCTTCCGCCTATATCGTTACCCGTATTGTCACCGGCAAGGATATTCGCCGCCTGGGCGGTGGTAACGTCGGTGGCACCAACGTGTTTCGGGAGGTGGGGATGCTCCCCGCCCTGATAGCCGGTCTCGCTGACCTGGGTAAGGGGGCGGCGGCGGTTGCCATTGCCTACTGGCTGCTGGACCTGGCGCCACTCTTCGTGATGCTCGCCGGGCTGGCGGCGGTGATTGGTCATAACTGGATGCTCTTCCTCCGCTTCAGCGGGGGCAAAGGCATGGGGCCAACCTTTGGCGCCCTGGTCGTCCTGTTGCCCGTCTATGGCTACTGGCAGGCATTAGCAATCTTCGCCGTTATTGCTCTTATACCCTTCATAATCACCCGCAATATTGCCCTGTCCATGGGCACCGGTCTCGTTGCCCTGCCCGTTATCGTTTGGCTGGTAACGCACTCGGCGCAGGCTATCATCCTGACGGTGGTTCTGGGCATACTCATCGCCATCAAGTTCCTGCCCACCGCCCGGGCTGCCTGGGCTAAGTCTGAGGACAAGAGGGGCTTTGTCTTTGACCGCTGGCAGCGGGAGAAAAAAGAGTAGCTAGCCTGCCCGGCGGCCGGTCTGTCTGAATCTGAGGGTCCCGGGGTTTAGCCCGGGGGGCAAGTTATCCCCTTCCAGGCAATCTGGCAGTCGCCGTCCCGCGGTGGGGATGGGCAGCTTGTAGCGTTGACGCCATTTCCCGAAAAGCCTATACTTGGAGCGTAGTAGCTGGTGGCTAGCGTCAGAGGAGGTGTCGTAGTATGGCTGGACCTTTGGACGGGGTCAGGGTGGTGGAGATATCAATGTTTCAGCAGGGCCCGGTGGCGGGGATGAGGTTGGGTGACCTTGGTGCCGATGTAATCAAGGTGGAGCCCAAGACGGGAGACCCGGCGCGGGGGTTCATGCGGATTATTGGCACTCAGGTCGGCTTGAAGGGGCGTAACTACTACTTTGAGAATAATAACCGCAATAAGAGGAGCGTTGTCCTCGACCTGACAACGGAGAAGGGGAAGGAGGCGTTCCTCCGGCTGATTGATACCGCTGATGTCTTCCTGAACAACCTGAGCATAGGGGCACCGATGAGGATGGGCATCGGACCGGACGTGCTGCTCGCCCGGAACCCGCGGCTTATCTATGCCCAGGCTTCGGGGTGGGGGCGGCAGGGTCCTGATGCCAATGATTACTCCTTTGACTATACCGGGATAGCCCGCACCGGACTGATGATGTGTTGTGGTGAGCGGGGTGGTCCCCCCGCCCAGATTGTGCCCGGGATGGGCGATGAGCTGGGCGGGCTTATTGCTGCCTGGGGGGTTACCACTGCCCTCTATGCCCGGGAGAAGACGGGTAAGGGGCAGGTGGTGGATACCTCCCTGATGGGTAGCCTGATTGCCATGCTCGGGCTGATTATGGCGGCGCCGGCAATACTGGGGCAGGAGTTCCCCAGGGAGATCAGGGCTCAGGCGGGCAATCCCATTTACAGTCACTACCGCTGCCAGGATGAAAAGTGGCTTGCCCTGGCTCACCTCCAGCCGGACCGCTACTGGCCCAACGTCTGCCAGGCACTGGACGTATGTGAGCTGGAGAATGACCCCCGCTTTAACAGCATTGAGGCGAGGGGCAAGAATGCCCGGGAGCTTATTGCCATTCTGGACGGGAAGTTTGCTTCCCGACCCAGGGAGGAGTGGCTCAAGATTCTGAAAGAGGCAGGGTGCATCTGCACCCCCATCCAGTCCCCGATAGAGGTGGCTGATGACCCGCAGGCTTTAGCCAATAACTATTTTGTCTATGTTGACCACCCCGTGTGGGGCAGGATAAAGATGGTTGGCTTTCCCTGGGACTTCAGTGAAACCCCGGCATCGTGGCAGCGGGAAGCCCCCGAGTTCGGGCAGCACACTGAGGAGGTATTGCTGGAGCTGGGCTATACCTGGGATGATATCACCCGGTTTAAGGAGGAGGAGGTGACCATTTGACGGGAAACGGAGGCGAGCTTGTCTGCTGACGGCGGTGCGCTGGCAGAAGTGGAGAAACACTATCACAATTACGGGGCGCGTGCCCGAGAGTTGAAGGGGCAGGGCAGGGGGATAATCGGCTATCTCTGCTCCTTCGTTCCGCAGGAGATAATCACCGCTGCTGGCTTCGTCCCTTTCCGCCTGAAGGGCAGCGTCAATGAGCCGATTACCCGGGCGGACGTGGAGATGGAGACCATTGTCTGCCCGCTGGTTCGCAGCTGCTTTGACCTGTCGCTCAAGGGCAACTATGATTTCCTGGACGGACTGGTTATCCCCCATGCCTGCGATAGCATGGTGCGCACCTATGATATCTGGAAATACACGCTCGGGCTGCCCTACTGCCACTTTATCAATATGCCCCACGTAACGGATGACTCGTCGCTTGAGTTCTTCAAGGCGTTACTGGGTACCTTCCGGAAAAGCCTGAGCCGGTTTGCCGGAAAGGAAATCTCTGATGCTCGCCTGGCTTGGGCAGTCGGGCTCCATAATCAGAATCGGGCACGGCTGCGGGAGCTGGCGGCGCTCCGTGGGGCAGACCCGTCCTTAATCTCCGGTGCCGAGATGACCAGGGTGCTGGTTGCCAGCATGAGCCTCCCCGTGGAGGAGTCCATTGCCCTGCTGGACGGTGTTATTGCCGGGGTGAAGCCGCGGGCTGGTGTTGCCCGCACCGGGTTGCTGCGGGTAATGGTGGTTGGCGCCGAGGTTGATGACGATGCCTTTATCCGGCTGGTTGAGGATAGCGGTGCCGGTGTGGTTGCCGATGACCTGTGCCCGGGGAGCCGGGACTACTGGGCGGATGTTGCCCCTGGCGGTGACCTGCTCGGCGGCATTGCCGAGCGCTATCTGCGGAAGATAATGTGCGCCCGGACCTATCGGGAGCAGACCGGGACATACCCGGAGTATCTGGAGGAGAGGTTTGGCCATATCGGGCGGTTCATCAGGGACTTCCGGGTGGACGGCGTCATCCTCTATTTCTACAAGTACTGCGACCCGTTCGGCTTTGAGGTGCCGATGATGAAGAGCTACATAGAGGCAACGGGCACGCCGGTGCTCTACCTTGAGGACGAGTACTCCATGTCGACCATTGCCCGGCTGCGGACCCGTATTCAGGCATTTCTGGAAGTGATTGGCTTACCCTAGCCTTTAGTGACAAGGGTGTTAGATGACTGAGGAAAAGAAGCCAGAAGAAAGAAAGAAGAGACGGACAGCCACCGAGGCGGCGAGTCGTATTGGCCCCGTGGTCAAGGCGATGATTGCTGATGTGCAGCAGGCAAAGGAGGAGGGGAAGCCGGTAGCCTACTCCTTTATCTGCTGTTTCTATGACGAGATAATCCGGGCTATGGATATTGCCCCCCACTGGGTGGAGAACTACGCTGGCATATGTGGTGCCAAGCGCGATGCCCAGCGGTTTCTGGAGAGGGCGGAGGCGGAGAACTTCTCCCGCTCTCTCTGTACCTATGCCCTCTGCAGCCTTGGCTTTGATGCCTGGCGGGAGGAGCAGGGCGAGATGCCGCCGGAGCCTCCCTGGGGAGGGCAGGTGAGGCCGGACATGATGCTGGGTAGCGGGCAGATACTCTGTGACCCGCGTAACAAGTGGTTCCAGGCAGCCAAACACTATATGCCGGATGTCCCCCTCTATGACCTGAACCTCCCCTGGCCCCTCTATGAGGACGATTATGACTACCGTGAGGTTCAGGGCTACTATATAAAGCATATCGTGGAGCAGTACCGCGGTCTGGTCGCTTTTCTGGAGAGGCATACTGGCCGTAAGATGGACTGGGACAGGCTCAGCCAGCTGGTTAGCCTGGTTGACCGGACCTGGGACCTGGTATGGGAGACCTACGAGCTGCGCCGGGCAATACCGACCCCGATGGGTACCGGGGATGCCATGAATACCATGGTGCCGATACAGTTTATGATGGCAACCCAGCAGGCTTATGACTTTTTTGTGGAGCTGCGGGATGAGTTGAAGCAGAAGATAGCCAATAAAGAGGGCGTCATCCCTGATGAGAGGTACCGCCTTCTCTGGGGCGGGGGGCTGCCCTCGTGGTACGCCCTGTCCGACTTTAACTACTTCAACAGCAAGGGCGCCGTCTTTCCGGTGGAGACGACCTATCGCACCCTGGAGGCGACCTATAACTTTGATATTGATTTAAGCAAGATTTCCGACCCGCTGGAGCACATCGCCTGGAGGTGGCTGAAGTACTGGACCTACTGGTATGACAGGGCGAGAAAGCGCCCCGGCTCCCACCCCGATGTGGAGCGCATGATTGCCTATATTGAGGATTACAAGATAGACGGCGTGGTCATGCATGAGGCTTTCTCCTGCCGCACCTGGCATGTGGGCTTGCTCTGGCAGCTGAATCTGCTGAAGAAGGTCTACCGCGATATACCGACACTGGTCCTGGAGAGCGACATCATTGATATCAGCTCCTACAACGAGGCGGATACCAGAGCCAGGATAGATGCCTTCATTGATACCCTGGAGGCGGCTAAAGGGTAGGGTAACATGACGGAGTACTTTGCCGGGGTTGACATTGGCTCCACGATGACCAAGGTGGTGATAGCCAGCGAGTCGGTGGTTGCCTCGGTGGTTGGTGCCTCGGGCGCGGAGCACCGGAAGCTGGCTAACCGGGTGATGGAGCAAGCCCTGTCCGCTGCCGGCTTGTCTTTTGAAGATTTAACCTATGTGGTGGCTACCGGCTACGGGCGGATTAACGTCCCCTTTGCCGACCGGCAGATTACGGAGATATCCTGTCACGCCCGGGGGGTGGCCAGTCGGCTGCCGTCGGCAAGGACGGTGATTGATATCGGTGGTCAGGATTGCAAGGGGATAAGGGTGGAGGACGGCCGGGTGATTGATTTCGTCATGAATGATAAGTGCGCCGCCGGCACCGGGCGCTTTCTGGAGGTGGTTGCCGGGGGGCTGGGTGTTCCGCTGGAGGAGATGGGCAGGCTGTCACTGGCGGCGCAGAATGAGGTCGACATAAGCAGCACCTGCACCCTTTTTGCGGCACAGGAGGTGGTCGCCAAACTGGCGGACGGCGTAGCCGTGGCTGATTTGTCCGCCGGTGTCCACCGGGCGATTGCCAGCCGGATATGTAGTATGGTCAACCGGCTTAAGGTAGAGCGGGAGGTGGCGGTGACCGGTGGCGGGGCAAAGAATACCGGGCTGGTCAGGGAGCTGGAGGCGAAGCTGGGCTTCCCGGTGCTGATACCGCCGGAGCCGTTGCTCACCGGGGCTATCGGGGCGGCTCTTCTGGGTGGGGATATCGTGCGCAGTGCCGCCGGGAAGGGGCTGCCCCTGACAAGGAGCCGTCAGTCACTACAGGAAGCAAGCTTCTTTACATAATATAGAGGCGGTGATGTGCCCCAATACTAATTCTGAGTCCACCAGGGCTGTTCTTGGTGTTGATATTGGCTCCACCTTCTCCAAGGCGGTGCTGCTCTCTGGTGATAACATCCTTTCCTGGGCGGTTATCCCCACGGCAGGCAGCTACCGGGCGGTGGCTGATGAGGTGGTCAGCCAGGCTTTAGCCAAGGCGGGCGTATCGGCGGATGATATTGCCGGCGTTACCGCTACCGGTTACGGGGCGGCGAGCGTGGCTCTGGCTAGCCATTCGGCTAATGATATCTCATGCCAAGGCAGGGGGGTAGCCTATCTCTTCCCCTCGGTCCGGACGGCGGTTGACATCGGGGGGCAGTTCACCCGCGCCTTTCGGCTTAACGGTGAGGGCAGGGTGGTTGCCTTTGTCCTTAGTGAGAAGTGCGCCGGTGGCAGTGGTCGCCTGCTCCAGGTGATTGCCCGGGTGCTGCAGGTTGACCTTGGTGAGATGGGTGAGCTGGCGCTCAACTCCAGGAAGAGGGTTGATTTTACCACCGGCTGTGCCGTGTTTGGTGAATCGGAGGTGATATCCCGCATTGCCGAGGGGGTAGCCAGGGAGGACATTGCCGCCGGGGTTCACCGGGCACTGGCGGCTAAAGCCTGTGGTCTGGTGGAGCGGCTGCGGTTTGAGGCGGACTGTGCCCTGGTCGGTGGCGGGGAAAAGAATGCGGGGGTGGTAAGGGGTATTGAGGAGGGGCTGGGGGTGAAAGCCCTTGTCCCCCCGGAGCCGCAGATTGTTGCCGCCCTGGGGGCGGCTCTGATGGCGGCGGCGAAATCCACCGGTGGAAAATGAGCAAAGGGGGCTTGCCATGCTGAAGTCAGGGATTATAGCGCAGCTGGGGAAGATTTGTGGCAAAGGAGCGGTGCTCACCGCGAAAGAAGACCTCACCGCCTATTCCTATGATGGCACCACTACCTGGGCGCATATGCCGGATGTGGTGGTGCTGCCGACGACCACGGAGCAGGTATCCCGGATTCTCAAGCTGGCGAACGAAAATCTGATTCCGGTCACCCCCAGGGGAGCGGGCACCAATGTCAGCGGTGGTTCTATCCCGGTAAAGGGCGGCATTGTCCTCTGTACCACCAGGATGAATAAGATTCTGGAGATAAGCAAGGGCAACCTGATGGCTGCCGTTGAGCCCGGTGTCGTCCTTCATGACTTCAATATGGCTCTGGCTAAGGAGGGGCTTTTCTATCCCCCTGACCCGCAGAGCTTTCTGGGCTGCACCATAGGTGGTACCGTTGCCGAGAATGCCGGCGGGCCCTACTGCGTGAAGTACGGGGTGACCAAGCAGTATGTCCTTGGCTTGGAGGTGGTTCTGGCGGACGGCTATGTGATGAAGCTCGGCGGGGTGACGGTGAAGAACCGCACCGGCTACGAACTGGCAATGCTGTTCACCGGCTCGGAGGGGACGCTGGGGGTGATAACCAGGATAATGCTGCGGCTGTTGCCCCTGCCTCCCGCCAGCCGGACAATGATGGCTGTCTTTGATGATATGGCTGCCGGCGGTCAGGCGGTGTCCAATATCCTGGCAAACGGGGTGATACCCGCCAAGGTTGAGTTCGTGGATAATTTCGTCATCCGCCGTATTGAAGAGGTGACCCCGATGGGTCTGCCGGTGGATGCCAGTGCCCTGCTTCTGCTGCAGACTGACGGCTCCCCGGCGGCGGTGGAGGCGGAGTCCCGGCAGGTTATTGATATCCTGAAGAGCAGCGGGGCGAGGGAAGCCCGGATGGCGAAGGATGCCGATGAGGCGGCTACGTTCTGGAAGATGAGGAGTGCCGGGTTTGCCGCTGTTTTCAGTGCCGCCCACACCGTTATGGCGGAGGATGTGGCGGTGCCCCGCGACCGGCTGGCGGAGTTCATCCGGAGGCTGGGCGAGATATCGGAGAAGAGCGGTTTCTTTATCCAGTTCCTGGGTCATGCCGGCGATGGCAACCTCCACCCCTCCATATTTACCGATATCCGCAATGAGGAGGAGTTCAGCCGGGCGCAGGAGACCATGGAGGAGATATTTGAAGCGGCGCTGTCTCTGGGCGGTGTCCTCTCCGGGGAGCATGGTATCGGTCTGGAGAAGAGGCGCCTTCTCAAGAGGGCGATGGATCCGGTAGCCATTGACCTGATGAGGGGGATAAAGGGGATAGTGGACCCCAACCACATCCTCAACCCGGGCAAGATATGGGAAGAGGCGTGATATGGCTGCCGAGTTTGCCGAGATAAAGCGGTTTGAGGATGACCTCGGGCAGTGCATGAAGTGTGGTTTCTGCACCTTCTTCTGCCCGGTCTACCAGGAGGAGCGGCTCGAGTCCTCGGTTGCCCGGGGCAAGAACATGATGATACGGGCGCTCCTTGCCGGTGACCTGGAGTACACCAGGGAGTATGCCGAGCGGCTGAACAAATGCACCCTGTGCATGACCTGCACCGCCAACTGCCCGGCAAGAGCCAATATCCCCAATGTCATCGTTGCCGGCAGGGCGGACAAGGTCCGGGCTAAGGGGGTTGGCTTTCCCTATAATATTGTCTACCGCTGGCTCCTGCCCCGCCGCCGGCTCTTTGGCAATGCCGTCCGCCTCGCCTCCTGGTTCCAGGGGATATTCATGCCCCGGACGGAGGGGACAATCCGGCACCTGTCCCTCTTCCTTTCCGCCCTGGACAGGGGTCGGCACATCCCGCAGATTGCCCCCCGATTCCTCAGGGAGATTGTGCCGGTGGTGAACGAGCCACCGCCGGGCACCGGCACCAGGATGAGGGTCGGCTACTTCACCGGCTGCATGACCGATTTTGTTTTCCCTGACGTGGGGAAGAAGATTATCCGCTTCCTTAACCGGAACGGGGTGACGGTGGTGGTGCCCCGGGAGCAGGGGTGCTGCGGGGCGCCGGTATTCCTGGGCGCCGGTGATTTTGAGACGGGGAGAAGGTTTGCCGATGCCAATGTCAGCGCTTTTGCCGGTTTTGACTATGCGATTACCGACTGTGCCACCTGCGGCTCGGCGATGCAGGACTACGTGAAGTTCCTGGCGGATACCCCGGAGCGGCAGGAAGCCTATGCCCGGTTTGCCGGTAAGGTGACGGATATTACCCTGTTTCTGGTTGACGTCCTCAAATTACCGCCCTCGGCTTATAGGGCGGTGCCTGAGGTCAGGGGGA
>CAZFCV010000011.1:11367-16495 GCA_964517985.1 uncultured Dehalococcoidales bacterium
AAGCGGGTTACCTGGCATGACCCGTGTCACCTCAACCGCCATATGGGGGTAAAGGAGGCGCCGCGGCAGATTCTCCGGGCAATACCGGATATTGAGTATGTGGAGATGCCCAATGCCGACCGCTGCTGCGGCATGGCGGGGGCTTTCAGCGTCTACTTCTATGACCTGTCCCGGCAGATTGCCGATAAGAAGGTGGCGGGTATTGAACTTACCGGGGCGGACATCGTGGCTACCGATTGCCCCGGCTGTGAGATTCAGCTTATTGACGCCACCCGGCGCCGCGGTAATCGGGCGAGGGTGATGCACATCATGGAGCTTCTGGAGTAGCCGGCTCGGCGTTGGCGGCGGCGAAGGCGATGGCATATTCCCGGGAGTGGGACAGGCTGATGGCAATCCCCTTCAGCCTTAGCCTCCTCGCTCTTGTTTTTGCCCTGCCGTAGAGCTTGAGCTGCGGTTTTCCGCCGGGGTGGGAGAGGGTCTCTATCTCTCTCCAGCCGGCGCCCCTGAGCCCCGTTCCGAGGAGCTTCATCACCGCTTCCTTGCCGGCGAAGCGGGTGGCGAGGGATGACGGCTTGTTGCCGTAGCGCTTCAGTTCCGACTCGGTATAGACCCGGTGCAGGAAGCGGTTGCCCCAGCGGGCAATCGCCTGCCGGATACGCTCTATCTCTATGATATCAACACCGGTGTAGTGCTTCATTTCAGGGTGTCCTGCCGGTCGGCATCGAGCTCTTTGCGGACCGTCCTTACTATCTCCGGGAGTTTCTCCTGTAGCTCGGCGGATAGCTCGGTGCCCCAGTCTATCTCATCGGGCTGGATGCCGATGATGGTAACCTCGGCGGGCTCTCTTTTCGCCAGTCTCATCATCCCCAGGCTTGCCGTCAGGTCAAGCTCGTGGAGGGAGAGCGGCTCGCCTGCCTTTGCCGCCAAATCGTCAGGGTGGAAGCGGTAGACTGTCCCCGGCGCCCCTCCCGCCGCCACGGCGTCAATGATAAGCAGCCTGTCCTCCGCCCCGGTGTAGGCGAGCAGGTCGGGCACTGTCCCCCCGTCTATTATCTCCGTGCCGTCGGGTAGCTCCATCTCCTGCAGGGCACGGGCAACGTGGACGCCGATGCCTTCGTCCTTGAGCAGCAGGTTACCCACGCCGACCACTATCGTCCGCCTCATGGGGTTAAGTTTAGCATATTCTGGGCAGCAGTTCACCTGTCGGCATGTCAACAATGCGGGATGAGCCGAGGCGGGTGGTCATGACCACACGTCCCGGGTGCTCGGCGACGACCTCGCCGATAACGGTTGCCCCGCTGCCGTATTCGTTCTGCCGCATTCTAGCCAGCACCCGATCGGCATCATCGGGGGCGACCACGGCTACCAGCTTGCCCTCATTGGCGACATGGAGAGGGTCAAAGCCGAGGAGCTCGCAGGCAGCCAGCACCGCTTCGCTTACCGGCAGGCTCTCCTCATCAAGTCTGATGCCGACCCGGGACTGCCGGGCAAACTCATTCAGGGTGGTGGCTAAGCCGCCCCGGGTGGGGTCGCGCAGGCAGTGGAGGCGGGGTGATATTATCTCCGCCACCAGCTTGTTGAGCGGGGCGCAGTCACTGGCTACCGGCGCCTTGAAGCTTATCCCCTCGCGCTGGCTCATTATGGCGATGCCGTGCTCGGCGAGGCTTCCGTTCAGGATAACCCTGTCTCCGTGCCGGGCATTGGCGCCGGAGATATCTATCCCGTCGGGGATGAGCCCGATGCCCGAGGTGTTGATGAACAGCCGGTCGGCGCTGCCTTTGTTGACCACCTTGGTGTCGCCGGTGACGATTTTCACCCCCGCCTCGGCAGCCGCCCGGGAGATGGAGTCCACTATCTTTTCCAGCTCCACCAGCAGCAGCCCCTCCTCAATGATGAAGGACAGGCTGAGATAGAGGGGGGCTGCCCCGCTCATCGCCAGGTCATTCACCGTGCCGCAGACCGCTAGCTTGCCGATATCCCCGCCGGGGAAAAAGATGGGGCTGACGGTATAGCTATCGGTGGTAAAGGCGAGACGACCGCTGAGTTCAAATACCGCCGAGTCGTCCAGCCTGTCCAGCACCGGGTTGCTGAAGCTGGAGACCAGTCTCTTTTCCACCAGGTCATGGCTGAGCCTGCCGCCGCTGCCGTGGGCGAGCAGTACCCTGTCATCCGTCATCGCTATCTCCGTAGTGGTAGTAGGTGGCGCAGGCACCCTCCGGGGACACCATGCAGGGGCCAACGGGGTGCTCCGGGGTGCAGTTGCCCCGGAAGAGAGGGCATTCCGGGGGGGTGCTTACCCCGCGCAGGATGCTGCCGCAGAGGCACCCCTTTGCCTCCCGGGTTGGCCCGGGGTCAAAATCAAAGCTGCTTTCGGCATCGAACCGCCGGTATCTCTGGTTGAACCTCAGCCCGCTTGCCGGGACGGCGCCTATGCCGCGCCAGTTAGCCTCGCAGACCGCAAAGACGGTGTCGGTTATCCTCAGCGCCGGCGGGTTGCCCTCTGCCTTCACCCCGCGCCGGTAGGCTATCTCCACCCGGTGTTGTCCGCTTTCAATCTGGGCGACCAGCATGTCAATGGCGAGCAGGATGTCCAGCGGCTCAAATCCGGAGATGACACAGGCAATGCCGTAGTCTTCGGGGATGAAGCGGTAGGGGAGGGAGCCGATAATGGCGCTGACGTGCCCGGGGCAGATAATGCCGTTAAGCCTGACCTCACCCCGGTCCAGGATTGCCTTCATTATCGGCGGGCACAGCTTGTGGAGCGGGAGGACATAGTAGTTTCCTATCCCCTCCGTCTCCGCCTGGAGGATGGAGGCGGCGATGGTCGGTGCCGTGGTCTCAAAGCCGATGCCGATAAAGATGACCGCTTGAGCCGGGTTTTCCCGGGCGATGGCGAGGGCGTCCTGGGTGGAGTAGACAACCCGGATATCGCCCCCCTCTGCCTTGGCTTGTTGCAGGCTGGAGTAGCTTCCGGGGACGCGGAGCATGTCACCAAAGGAGGTGATGATGACACCGGGCAGGCGAGACAGGGCGATTGCCTTGTCCAGGTCTTCATTGGCGGTGACGCATACCGGGCAGCCGGGTCCGGAGAGCATTTCAATTGTCCCGGGCAGAAGCTGCCGTATGCCGTGCCGGAAGATGGCGGTGGTGTGCCCGCCGCAGAACTCCATGAGCCTTACCGGCTTGGTTGAGCTACGGTGGAGGCGCTCGAGCAGCTTCCTGCCCAGCTCCTGGTTGCGGTACTCATCAATGAACTTCACTTGGCTTTCTGCTCCGCCGTCGGCGGCTAGCTATTCGGCTGGCTGGCGAGCTCTGCCAGCAGCTTGAGGGTCTCTTCCGCCTCGGCTTGGTCAACAATGGCTATGGCGTAGCCGGTGTGTAGCAGCACGTAGTCACCAATCCGGGCTTCCGGGGTGAGATGAAGCCCGGCACGGCGGCTAATCCCGCCCACCTCCACCTCGGCAAGGCGCCCGTCTATTGACTTAATCAGAGCCGGGATAGCCAGGCACATTCTAGCCCCTCATCTCGCTCTCCAGCCAGGAGAACCACGCTTCCAGTCCCTCGCCCGTCTTGCTGGAGACGGGGAATATCTTTACACCGGGGTTTAGCCCGCTGACTGCCTTGTTAAAGGCGGGCATATCAAAGTCCAGGTGGGGCAGGAGGTCTATCTTGTTAGCCAGCACCACGTTGGCTTCGGTGAACATCAGCGGGTATTTGTAGGGCTTGTCATCACCCTCGGGCAGGCTGAGAAGCATCACCTTCTTGTGCTCGCCGAGGGCGAACTCGGCGGGGCAGATGAGGTTGCCCACGTTCTCAATGAACAGTAAGTCAATCTTGTTCAGCGGGAGGTTGTTCAGGGCGCTTTCCGTCATGCTGGCGTCAAGGTGGCAGCCGCCCGCCGTGTTTATCTGCACCACCGGTATGCCCTGCTCATTCACCCTGTCGGCATCCACGGTGGAGGCAACATCCCCCTCAATGACGCCAATCCTGGCTTTCCCTTTTAGCCCGCCTATTGTCTTCAGGATAAGGCTGGTCTTTCCCGCCCCCGGGGACGACATTATGTTCACGGCAAGTATGCCGTGCCCGTCCAGCCGCTCCCTGTTTTCCCGTGCCTTCTCCTCGTTGGCACCCAGTATTTTCTCGCCGATAGTCAGCACCTTTACTCCCATTTACTCAACCTCTATGCTTTCAATGTATAGTTCCCGCCCCGAGACTATCTCCGCCCCTGGCTCCTGGCAGTCGGGGCAGGTCCAGTTACCGTTAGCCGGGGGGAAAACTATTCCACAGCTCCGGCAACGTAGCCGGGTCGGGGGGTGGTGGAAGGAAAGGACGGCTTCCGCAGCAACGGTATCCTTGCTGAGGAGTTCAAAATAGAACTGAACGCACTCAGCAACCGTGCCGGACAGCTCGCCGATGACCAGATTGACCCTGGAAACGTGGCAGGCATGAGCCTCGTTAGCCTTGTCGAGCACGATGGACAGGATACTCTGGGTAATACTGAATTCGTGCATCCCCCTGTTTGCATTATAGGTTATTTGGAGGCGTGTCGGCAAACCTTCTTGGGGGACTGAGGCAAGGGGGCAAAAGAGCCAGCGGGGCAACTGTTTGCGGCAGAGCTGGGGATGCTGGTTACAAAGCCTTTAGTGCCGGCGGGCTAGCGGCCTCTGCGGAGGGCAGTCAGCCAGACAACCGTTGCCGCAGCGACAACAGCCGCAATTATGCCGCCGATGAGCCACCAGTTAATCAGCGGTGTTACAGGTGGTGTTACCGGTGGTGTTACCGGCGGTGTTACTGGCGGTGTTACCGGCGCTTCTTTAACGACCAGGGAGCCGGACAGGCCATTGATGGTGATGGAGTAGGTCTTGGCAATATCCCGGGATATGGTGAAGCTTACCGTCTCACTGGCGCCACCGGCAAGGGTTACCTCTTTGCTGGCGACTATCATGAAGTCAGCCTTGAGGGTCACTTCCTGAGTGCCGGGGGCATCACCGGTATTGCTGACAACGATGCTGATGGTCGCTGTCTCGCCAATCTCAACCTCGGCAGGGATTATCTCCAGTGACCTTACGGAAATAGCGGCTGGTGTTCCCTGAGTGGTGAAGCTGAGCTCCTCGGATACCTCCAGGTT
>CAZFCV010000012.1:0-13387 GCA_964517985.1 uncultured Dehalococcoidales bacterium
GGGGGGGGGCCGCGGCGGGGGGCGAAGGGGGGGGGGGGGGAGTAGTGGGGGGTGGGGAGGGGCGGGGGGCGAGGGGGGGGGGGGGGGGGTGGGGGGGGGGCAGATGTGGCGGGGGCATGCTACCGAGACAGCCCGGGTACTGAATGAGATAGACCCCGACTTCATCCGGGTCCGCACCCTGACCGTTAACAACCGCATGCCGCTCTATGACGAGATAGAGAAGGGCAGTTTTATACGGGCGACCGATGACGAAATCCTGGAAGAAGAGAGGCTATTGCTGGAGAACCTGGAGTGTCATTCCCGCTTTGTCAGCGACCACATCAATAACCTGCTTCCGGAGATTGAGGGTGATTTGCCCCGGGACAGGGCAGGGCTCCTGGCGGTGATAGACCGGTTTCAGGCATTATCGCCGGAGGAAAGAACCAACTTCAAGGTTGGCCGCCGGGCGGGGCTATATACCCGGCTTGATGACCTCTACGACGGGCGCAAGCGGGAGGTAGCCGACCGGGTGGTGCGTCAGCTTAGCCAGGGCAGCAACGAGATTGCCCCGGAGACAATATATGCCATGATGGAGAGATTTATATAGGGAAGCCTATGGGCAGTGTGGAGCGGGAGATAGGCGAGCAGCTTCGGCGGAAGGGGCTGACGCTGGGGGTGGTGGAGTCAGCGACCGGAGGGCTGATATCGCACCGGATAACCGATATCGCCGGTAGCTCGGACTACTATAGGGGAGCGGTGACTGCCTACAGCAACGAGGTCAAGGTCAGGGTAATCGGTGTCCGGGGGGATACCATAGACAGATACGGGGCGGTGAGCCCGCAGGTGGCGGAGGAGATGGCGGAGGGGGGGCGCCGGCTGCTCGGCGCGGACATCTGTCTGGCGGATACCGGCATTGCCGGGCCCACCGGGGCAACCCCGGGGAAACCGCCGGGGCTCTTCTATATCGGGCTTTCCCATGGAGCGGGGACCGGCAGCCGGGAGTGCCGCTTCCACGGCAGCCGGGAGCAGAACAAGCAGGACGCTGCCGAAGCCGCCCTCGGCTGGCTCAAGGAACACCTGCTATCCCTGGGGGATTAGGCTACTCCGCCGGCTCAAGGCTCTCCTGAAGGTCCTTGCGGCTGGTCATCTGTGCGGCGCTATCCAGAAAATCCTTTACCGAGGCGCTCTGCTCCCTCAGTTCTCTCAGCTCAACCCCGATGGGGCTGACCGAGGTCGGGTCATCGGCATACGTCCCGTGAAAGGCAAAGTAAGCTTGGTTCAGCTTCCGGATGTAATAGCCCCGGCTCAGCAGGTAGAGGCGTCTCTCCTCCATAAAGCCCTCCGCCAGCTCAATCTCGCCGCGCGCCAGGTACTCATCCACCTGTAGCCTGATTCCTCTCATTTCCCGGTTGAACTCTTCGTTACCCTTTTGATTGGTACCCTCCCCGCCCCGGTAGTACCGGGCATAAACCATGGCGCCAATCTCGTCGCTCACCATGCCGGCTACGGTCTCATTCATGGTGGCAATCTCGTAGTCCCGGGAAATGCCGGTTATGTCAAGTAAATAGGAGAACCCCAGCGGGGTGAAGGTCAGATAGTGGTGCAGCCACTCCTCAATGGCTGCATTAATGGTGAACCGCAGGCTGCCCCTATCGGTGACGAGGGTGGGGTATGTTCCGCCAAAGCCGCCGAGCCTGACCACCAGCGCGGAGACACCCAGCCGGTCAACCTCCGCCTCAATAGCCTCCATCTCCTCCCGGCTGACGTCCTGCTTCAGGGTAACCTCCCGCATTGACTCTATCCGGTCTCGTGGGGAGACGACAAGGAGATGGGGGGGCGGCTCAATGGTGAAATTGAGGGGCGGGAAGCGGACCCTTGCCCCGGTAAGCGGGTTGAAGATGCCCTGCTCCGCCAGGGTCTCTCCGAGCTGTCTCTCCAGTATGCTTTCTACCGCTGTTTCCAGCCCCGCTCTCTCCACCTGCCACCGGCTTAGTTCTGCTTCCAGCGGGGCGGCTTCCCCCTGCCCGTTGCCGGAGCTGATTTCCCCGAGCTGTCTCTCCAGGGTTCTGATTTGAGCCGCAATGGCGAAATAGCGGGCAACAACCCCGGCTTCTTTGTCCGGCGGTGTGCCGCCGGGGAAAAGCCACTCCCCTGCCTCGCGCGGTATGGTCTTTAGCTCCCACTTCGCCGTGCTGAAGGTATAGGGCTCGGTGATTTTGCTGAGCCGGTGGTCAAAGGTGGGGATAAAAGTGCAGCCGGCACTGGCGACAATGGCGGTTAGCAGCCCCACCACGATAAGCACCGCCCCTGATTGCCGCCATTTCAAGCCAGTTCGCCCCGTTCCCGGCAGATTGCTCATCAGAGCTATTGTTTTGCCTTTATCAGCTCCATGACCTGAGACAGGACGACACCGGTCTTCTCGTTGATAACCAGGTCGGCGTAGTGGTCATGGGGCGTCGGCGCCAGATTGATGATAACCAGCCGGGCGCCGTTGTGCTTGGCTATCAGCGGCATCTGGGCCGCCGGATAGACGAGCAGTGATGAGCCGCCGACAATAAACAGGTCGCAGCCCGCCGAGCGGTTCTCCGCCTCGCCGGTCTCCCACTGTGGCATCGGCTGACCGAAGGCGACGGTTGCCGGCTTCAGGTGCCCGCCGCAGTCATCACAGGTGGGCATGGTGACGCCTTCCTCAAGACGGCGCTGAATCTCGTCCCGCAGGTAGCGTTTCTGGCAACTCAGGCAGGTGACCCAGTGTATCGTCCCGTGCAGCTCGAGCACCCTGTCATCGGGAAGCCCGGCGCGCTGGTGCAGGTAGTCCACATTCTGGGTAATGACACAGTCCAGCTTGCCCATCCGGTCAAGCTGGACAATAGCGTAATGGCCCGGGTTGGGCTCAGCCTGCTTCATCGGGTACCAGACTTCCTTATGGTACGCCCAGTACTTCTCCCGGCTGCTATCACTGGAGAGAAATTTCTGGTAGGTAAGCTCATTGGGGTCATACCTCTCCCAGACGCCGCCCGGGCTGCGGAAATCGGGAATCCCGGACTCGGTGCTGACACCGGCACCGGTGAAGACCACCACCCTCTTTGCCTCCATAATCATGTCGGCAACGGCTGCAATTTTGTCCACTGGTAACCTCCTAAATCTCGGCTTCGCTCCGGCTGGCATCCAGCAGGAAGTATATCACCTCGCCGGCGCAGAACTCCCTGACCAGCTCCGCCAGCTCCCCGGTTATTGCCCCGGCGGCACTGGTGGATACCGGGGGCAGGCAGTCCACATTTATCGCCACGCTGGTTGTTGCCGGGGTAAGCTTGGTATGGTCGCCCTGCCTCCAGTTCCAGCGCCGGCACATCACCCGGGCGCTATCAATGTAGATTACCTCGCCCGGTGCCGGGTATTCCACGGCATCCGAGCCGAGCGGGGTGAAGGGCTCATCGCCCTTAGCCGTGGTAAGGCAGGGGTCGCCGGTGATGGCATTCAGGTCATCACCACCGCTGGGCACCATGTGCTTGAGGGAGAAGTAGTTGAACAGGGCGACCAGGGTATTTATATAGGGCAGGTGGTCGCCGCGCCGGGCGCGCCTCGCCAGTGACTCAATTGAGGAGTAGAACTTGTTCGGGTTGGCGCCAAAATCGGAGTAAGCCTGCCGCCAGGCGGCTATCCGGGGATGGTTCTTGATGTCCAGCAGGGTTTCATCCCGGGTGGCGGCGTCTTCAACCCTCCGCAAGAGCTCGATTAGCCCCTGCCTCTCGCCTCCGTTGTTGACCCCCCGGGCGATGACCACCCCCCGGGTGTAATGGGGGAAGCGGTTAAATATCTCTGGGGATACTATGTCCTTCATTGTTACTGCTGCTGCCTACTCCATTCTGGCGGCGGTGCGAGCCAGCTCCCAGGAATATTCGTAGAGGTGCAGCCCCTTGCTCAGGGCAATCAGCTCGCCATCGGCGGCACCGATTTCGCTTGCCATATACTCCTTGAGCAGCTGGAGTGCCGCCAGGTTTGAGGGGAAACCAGCCCACAGGTCCCAGGAGCGGAAATAGGCAAAAAAATGGAGCCTGCCGTCACGGACCCTGGTGTCTACCCCGCGCAGGCATGGCGGGTCGGAGAGGAATATGGACTTATCATCGCCCACCGCCATGAATGCCTGATTGGTGTTGAAGCCGTCTTCGGTGTATATCCTGATGACCTCGGCTATCTGCGTCTCCAGGTACTGCCCGTAGGTGTACTGCTCCCCTTCCCTTCTGTGGGCTGCCATGAGATAGGGGAGGTAGTCCTCCACGTAATCCATGGAGGTCGGCGGCGGCACGCCCTGAGGCACATCCGGGACGAGCGGTCTCGCCCCCGGGTTTTTTATCTGGACAACGGCAAAATCAAGCCCCTTGCGGCGCTGACCGGCATAGCTCCCCCGCTCAATACGGTACTCATAGCCCTCGGTCAGCACCCGGCGCAGGCAGAGGAACCATGCCTCGGAAAGGTCTCGGGCTTCAATCAGTGAAATATTCACGGCACAACGTCTCTCTAAAGGCTACAGCGCCCGGGTAGACTCGGGGCGGAGCCGGGACATATCCTTCCGGGCTAAAACATCGTCAATCAGCCGCAGCACCTCCGCCTTTCCCTCCGGGAGCCATACCTTGATGGGCAGGTAGTTTGAGGCATGGTTGGCGGTGAAGAAGCAGTGGCGGAAACTGGAGTTCTCTATAATCAGCCTGAGCTCATGCAGGGACTGAAACGGCGATATAAGGGTGAACCTCCCCTCCTCCCAGTCCTTGTGCAGGGGGCTGCCCGGGACAAGGATGAGGGTCAGGGCACCGGCAAAATCGGGGTCAATATCGCTGAGTATCTGAGCCGTCTTCCGGGCATGGGTCTCGCTGCCGTCAATGCCGCCCAGCCCCAGTATTACGGTAACGGAGATGGTAATCCCCGCTTCCTTGATTTTTTTACCCGCCTCCACTATCTGGCTATAGGTGACCCCTTTGTTGACCTTTGCCAGCAGCTCCTCGTCTCCGGTTTCAACCCCCATGTAGGCAATCTTGAGGCCAAGCCGGTTCAGCTCCTTGAGCTCCGCCACGCTCTTTATCAATGCCGACTGCGGCGTGGCATAGGTACCCACCCTTTCCAGCCGGGGAAACCGCTCGTTCAGGTAGCGCAGCACCTCCACCAGGTGGCGCTGGGGGTATATCAGGGCATCCGCCTCTTCCAGGAAGACCCGCCGCACGCTCCAGCTATAGTTCCCGGCGATCCGGTCAATATCCTGCTTCACGTCGGCAACTGGCCTTACCCGGAACGGGATATCGTCGTAGGTGCAGCAAAAGGTGCAGCCGCTATTGGAGCAGCCAAGTGTTACGTGAAGCAGGAGGCTATTCGCCTCACTGGGTGGTCTGATTACCATCCGGTAGTTATCCATCGGAGACCAATCACTCTAACGCTTCCTGTGGAAAAGCCCCAGGAAGCGGTCCTCATATTCCTCAAACAGGTTCCAGTGGTGCAGCTCGGCTTCCAGCTCGTATGGCTCGGCTTCCCCTCTCAGCACCTGGCTGAAGAGCTCCTCAATCCTCACCCGGGCGTCAACCGGGATGCCGCCGGGGTCAACCCCCAGCAGCCCCCGCCTGTTCATCTGTGCCAGGTTATCCCGCACCGAGCTTGAGGTTATCTCGTAGATGAACTTGAGCAGGGATACATCCCAGAGCTGGTCTTCCCCCTTGACGATTGTGGTCAGGGGGTCACCCCGCCGGTCAATCTCGGTATTCAGCCGGTCCACCACTGCCGGCAGGCTATCCGAGACTATGTTCAGCTCCTTGGGCTCATTACGGTAGGTATAAAACAGCCCGGGGACGTCACGGCCATAGGTCTTGAGCAGCATGTCAAAATACCGTGACGCCTCGGAGCTGAACCCCTCCAGCTGGGAAAGGTAGTACGGGGTCACAATGCGCGGTCTCTCCGCAATTACCCTCCCCTCCCGAATCACGGTCTCGGCGACCTGTTTCATGAACTCGGCGTAGGCGGGCTCGGTGACCAGGTAGTAGCGGATGTTGGTGGTGCCAAAGGTTGCCAGCCCCTGCTTGGGCAGCCTCAGTATCTCGGTATTGGTTACCGCCTCCCTAATCCTATCATCTTCAATATCCATAGCCCGTCTCACCGGCAGCGTCTACCTTTGACATTATTCCCGGAATAATTATATCATCACTAGGTAAGAAACGCACTCTTTACGCCTGTTTCCCGGAGGAGGTAGCATGACCCATGTCACCGCCGAATTAAGGAAAGCCATGGAGAACTCGGCTTATGCCCGGCGGCTCGGCTTTCGTTTGCTGGAGCTTTCTGAGGGCTATGCCCGGGTATCGGTCACCCTCGGTCCTGAGCACAACAACTTCTTTGATATGACGGACGGGGGTCTGGTCATGTCCCTCGCCGACTATGCCTTTGCCTGCTCCTGCAATACCTTCGGGCAGCTCCGGGTGGCGGCGCAGTTCAGCACGAACTTCATAGCCGCCCCCGCCCCGAATAGCGAGCTTATAGCCGAAGGCAAGACCGTTCACGTGGGCAGGACGATGGCTCTCACCGAGATAAGCGTTACCGACGGTAGCGGGAAGGCTATTGCCCGGGCGACCGGCACCGCCATCACCAGGGCAAGGGGTAATACCTAGGGGGCTTACTTCAGTGCGCTTAGCTCCTGCCTGTATTCCGCCAGAAGCGTGTTGTACTGCGAGTCCAGTCCCGCCAGCACCCGCCGCCACTCCTCCTGGAACTGCGGCTGCTTTTCCACGTCTATCGTAAAGCCGGCTGTTGTGCCAAGCTGCTGCTGCATTGCCTGCTGTACACTGGCTTCGAACTCGGTCTTAAGTGACTGGTAAGCCTGCTGGCGTTGCTGCTCGCCCTGTCCCGCATAGTGGTCAAAGACGCGCCTCAGCCCGCTGTAGACATTCTCCACGCCGGTTTTGTCCTGCTTCAGGGTTTTCAGCCCGTCCATCGCCCGCTTGTTGTTCCTCCGGGTGGCATCGTCCCGGGGCAGAGTGATATTCCCGATTAGTATCTCGCTGGCACCCCGAACCACGAATTCGGCTGCCTTTGCCTCATACTCGCCCAGCCCGGCGACCAGATTGCCCTCCTCTTTGAGGTAGCGGGCGGCTAGCTTTTCCCCCTCCGGGATGTACTTCCAGCCCAGGCGCTCCTCCTCGGTCGCTGCCCCCATCCCGGCTACCTTTTCCATGGCTATCTCGCGAGCGCTCTTTATATCCCCCATCGGAAGCCCCTTAAAATAATGACTTATGAATATTATACTAAATGGCGGGCAAATCGGGAATAGTTTGTCTTCACCACGGTAAAAATATATAATTTAGCCACGAAGATGGAAAGGGGTTTTGAGTTTATAGACCACACGGCTGACGTTGGCGTTATCGCCTACGGGGCGGACATGGCGCAGGCGTTTGCCAGCGCCGCCGGAGCCCTGACCAGCCTGATAACCGAGCCTGATGATATCGGGGAGGCTCTCTACCGGGATATTGAGGTAAGCGCCCCCGATGAAGAGAGCCTGCTTGTGGAATGGCTCAATGAGCTTGTCTATCTCTTTGACACCGAGGGGCTTATCTTCCGGAGGTTTGATATCACCCGGCTTGAGCCCACGCATCTTGAGGGCAGGGGTTACGGGGAGAGGGTAGACCGGGGGCGGCACAGGCTAAAAACAGGGGTTAAAGCGGCTACCTACCACCGGCTGGAGGTCAGCCGGGGTGACGACTGCCGGGTGCAGGTGATATTTGATGTTTAGGAGGAGGTAGGGGTAATGGCGGCGCCGTGGAAGGGAATACTAAAAAAGATAGATAACTACCGGTGGGAGCTCCCGCAGAGCTACAAGCCGGGTATGCTCGTGCCCGGGCGGCTCTATGCCAGCGAGTCCATGCTCAACCATATCTGGGAGGAGCGTGCCGCCGAGCAGGTGGCAAACGTGGCTTTCCTGCCCGGCATTGTCCGCTACTCCCTGGCGATGCCCGATATCCACTGGGGATACGGCTTTCCCATAGGCGGTGTTGCCGCCACCAGGGTGAGGGACGGGGTGGTTTCGCCGGGTGGGGTCGGCTTTGACATTAACTGCGGTGTCCGGCTGCTGCGCACCAACCTCACCGAAGAGGAGGTGAGGCCCAGGCTTGAGGAGCTGCTCGCCGAGCTTTTTACTAATATCCCGTCGGGGCTGGGCTCCACGGGCAAGATAAGGGTGAGTGAGAAGGAGCTGGATGCGGTGATGGTGATAGGCAGCCGCTGGGCGGTGGAGAGGGGCTACGGTGATGCCGGGGACATAACTGTAACCGAGGAGTCAGGCTGCGTGAAGGGGGCTAACCCGGACAGGGTGAGCAGCCGGGCAAAGAAGCGCGGCATCCCCCAGCTGGGCAGCCTGGGTTCCGGCAATCACTTTCTGGAGGTGGAGGTGGTGGACGAGATATACGACCGGGAGGCGGCACGGGTGATGGGCATCAATGAAGCCGGTCAGGTGCTTGTCCTGATTCACACCGGCTCCCGGGGCTTCGGGCATGAGGTCTGTGGTGACTATGTCCGGCTGCTTGGCGAGGTGGTGAGAAAATACGGTATAAACCTCCCCGACCGCCAGCTTGCCTGCGCCCCGGTGGAGTCGCCGGAGGGCAGGGACTATCTGGCGGCGATGTCCTGCGCCGCCAACTACGCCTGGACCAACCGCCAGTTCATCGCCCACTGGACGAGGCAGTCTTTCTCCAGGGTCTTCGCCCGGAGCCGGGCGGAGCTCGGGCTGGAGCAGGTCTACGATGTCGCCCACAATATCGCCAAGATTGAGGAGTACACCATTGAGGGCAAAAAACAGCTCCTCTGTGTTCACCGCAAGGGAGCCACCAGGGCTTTCCCGGCGGGACATTCCGGTGTCCCCGAGGTCTACCGTGACATCGGGCAGCCGGTTCTCATCCCCGGTGATATGGGGCGCTGCTCCTATGTTGCCCTGGGCACGGAGACAGCCATGAAGGAATCTTTTGGCTCCACCTGCCACGGCGCCGGCAGGGTACAGAGCCGCGCCGCCGCCAAGCGCAGTCTCCGTGGCAGTGATGTCGCCCGGACCCTGGCTAGCCGGGGTATCCTGGTCAAGACAGGCAGCCTGGGGGCGCTGGCTGAGGAGGCTTCCGAAGCCTACAAGGACGTGAACGAGGTGGTTGATGTCACCCACCGGGCGGGCATCTCGCGCAAGGTTGCCCGGGCAGTACCAATCGGTGTAATTAAGGGGTAGAAGAATGTACTTTAAGGATGTAATTAGCGCACTGGGACACACCCCGCTGGTGGAGCTGTCCCGGATAAGCCCCGGCGCCAGGGTGAAAATCCTGGCTAAACTGGAGGGGCAGAACCCGGGGGGGAGCGCCAGCATTAAGGACCGGGTGGCGAAATACATGCTGGAGAAGGCGGAGCAGAGCGGGGAGCTGACCGGAGACAGGGTTATCATTGAAGCTACCAGCGGCAATACCGGGATAGCCCTTGCCTGGCTGGGCTACCAGAAGGGCTACCGGGTGACCATTGTCATGCCGGATAACATGAGCCGGGAGAGGCAGCAGCTGCTAGAGCTCTACCGTGCCGAGCTTGTTCTCACCAGGGGGTCTCTGGGGGTAAAGGGGGCTCTGGAGGCTGCCCAGGAGATGGTGTCTCAGGATGAACGCTACTTCATGCCCGACCAGTTCTCCAACCCGGCAAATCCGCTGGCTCACTACGAGACGACCTCTGTTGAAATACTGGATGACTTCCCCTATGCCCGTGTTGACGCCCTGGTTGCCGGTATCGGTACCGGGGGGACCATAGTCGGCGTGGGGCGGCGGCTGAAGGAGAAATACCCCGGTATCAGGGTAGTCGGCGTGGAGCCACCGCCCGGTGATACCATTCAGGGGCTGAAGTGTATCGGTGAGGGCTATGTGCCGCCGGTACTGGATTTAAGTCTTATTAATGAAAGGACTCAGGTCACCAGCCAGCAGGCAATGGTAGCCGCCAGACATCTCCTGGAAAGGGAGGGAATCTTCGCCGGGGTGTCTTCCGGAGCCATAGTCCACCAGGCGCTCCGGGTCGCCGGCGAGATGGATGAGGGTAACATCATTATCATACTGCCCGACGGCGGGTGGAAGTACCTGAGTATGGACTTCTGGACTGGATAGCGGTGAGTCAATCGGCAATGGTTCATCTGCCGCCGCCGGAGGGGAAGGGAGATGTTTCCCTGGAGGAAGCCATCGCCCGCCGCCGGTCGGTGAGGGACTTCACCCGCCAGCCGGTCTCCCGGCTACAGCTATCCCGGCTACTGTGGGCTGCCCAGGGCAGGACCGGTCTCTCCGGGCAGTACCGGGCTGTTCCCAGTGCCGGAGCAACCTACCCGCTGGAGCTATTTGTTGTCTGTGGTGGGGATGTGGAAGGGGTGGCTGACGGCATATACCACTACGAGACGGGCAGCCACTCGCTGGCTCTGCACCACGGGGGTGATGTGCGGATGGAGCTTGCCCGGGCAGCGCTGGACCAGGAGTACATCTATCAAGCCCCGCTGGATATAGTTATCTGTGCCCTGTACCAGCGGACGCTCCGCCGCTATGGGGAGAGGGGGGCAAGGTACGTCCACATGGAGGCGGGGCATGCCGGGCAGAACATATACCTGGAGGCGGCTGCCCTGGGGCTGGGAACGGTCGCCATCGGCGCCTTCCACGATGAGGCGGTCAGGGAAGCCCTCAGGCTGGAGAAGCACTACCAGCCTCTATATATCATGCCGGTGGGTGAGCCAAGGTAAGTCGTTAAGAAGGCTTCACTCCACATTTAGAACCCCTAATGCAGCAAGCACGGTCACCGTTATATTGAACAGGCTGTGGATAACCATGGCGGTGATGAAATACTTCCTGTTGCCCTGAAGGAAGGGTATCTCTCCCCTTATTGAGGCTAATAGCTTCTGGTTGATACCAAAGCCCAGGATGAAGCTGCAGACCACATGTAAGGGGAGACCGGCGCTGTATCGGAATAGCACCAGGTCCTGGGTGTGCTCGGGGAAATAGATATTCAGATAAACGATGTTTTCAATAACGGCGAAGACAAGACCGCCAACGGCAGCCAGGGAAGCCGTATACAGCCGGCTGGTAAGCAGCGTGGGCCATCGCACCAGCAGGAGGTAAACCCCGGTAGGTTTCATTACCTCTTCTATCATGGGGGCGGCAGCAAAAGCAGCCAGCAGCCAGCCCTGTGTCATTTCTTGTATGGCTGCCCCCAGTATACCGAGGATACCGCCTCCGGCGGCGACTGCGAAAGCAAAAACACGCCATTTGCAGGACATCGTTTTGCCTGCCCGCGGCTATAGGGCTACTCTTTGCCGCTGAATGGGGGGTACTCGTCGCGCAAGAGGTTTAGATAAGCATTGACCCGAACGGACCAGCGCATGTAGCCGACAACAAAATCAAACATGCCCCTGGGGTATTTTGCGGTGAAGAGGATAGCCCAGAAGGCAATAAATATCACTATGCTGGCGGCGATTCCATATAGCCAGAGTATGATCCCATGAGGAATGCCAACATAAAGCCAGCCAAAGAGCATTTTCAGCACTACCCAGCCGCGGGAAAGCCTCTCCGGGTAGTCAACCGTCATGGTCACCGGATAGTCCATTTTATGTCACCTCCACCCAGTATTAAAGGTCATTCTACATCTGGAGGGTGGCGGTGTCAAGACCCGGGCTGGTTTTCTGGCGGCGGGGCTCTGCCCTAAAGCCCCCTCATTCTCCGGGTGCCCTTGAAGTGGTCCCATGCCTCATTGAAGTCTGCCTCGGTGACGTCGGGGAAGAACTTGTTGACGTGGTAGTACTCCGCATAGGCAGACTGCCAGAGCAAAAACCCGGATTTCGCCTCCCTCTCCTCGCTTTCCTCCCCCGTTCTTATGATGAGGTCACAGGGCGTCTTTACACTCAGGCTATTTTTCAAATCCCGTTCACTGAGCCCGAAGAGCAGGTTCTTGAGCCGGTTGAGCGGAGAGGAAACAGCGTTCAGGATTTCTGACTGTCCGGTGTAGCCAATCAACATGTTCAGCACCTTATTGTCATAGCCCTTTGTCTCTCTTTTAACCCGGCGGAAAATACGGACAAGGTTTGGGGGTAAGGGCTTTATATCCGTGGAGATAACATTAATCTTCACCCTCTGGTTATGAACCTTCTCTTTTTCAATGAGCGCGACCAGCTGCTCCGCATAAATCTTGTAGAGCTTCTCCAGCTCTTTTGATGGTCTCTTGAAGTTTTCTTCACTCAACCCGTAGAGGGTTATCTCGGAGATGTACTCATGGTCAATAGCCCACTCTATGAACAACTCCCCCTTTTTAGCCCCCACCTGGTGCCCCTCCCAGGGCTGAAGACCGTGCTCCCTTGCCCACCTTCTGTTGCCGTCGGGGATCATTCCGATGTGGTACCTCATATCCAAAACCTGCTTTAGGGGATATAGAACTATTGATAATGTCAGACTTACGAAGGGCTAGCCCTTGCCGGGTCAGGCGATAGCTTCTGTTTTAGTAGCCAGTACTCCAGGCTATCCGCCAGAGCCGACCAGCTGGATTCAATGATATCGGTGGAGCTGCCTACCGTCTGCCAGTCATTAGCCCCGTCGCTGGACTCAATGAGGACACGCACCGAAGAGCCGGTGCCAACGCTTCCCTCAAGGATGCGGACTTTATAGTCAATTAGCTTTACCTGAGCCAGACTGGGATAGAAGCGGAGCAGCGCCTTGCGCAGTGCCTGGTCAAGGGCGTTAACCGGCCCGTTACCCTCAGCGGCGGTGTGCATGACCTCTTTCCCCACCCTTACCTTTACCATGGCTTCCGACAGCGTCTCCTCCATCCCTTTGTGGGTCGGCGGGCGGCGCCTTGTCTCGACCACCACCATGAAGTCAACCAGCTCGAACGGCGGCTGGTAATCGGGTTTGGCACGGTGCACCAGCAGCTCAAAGGAGGCTTCGGCACCTTCGTACTGATAGCCGCGGCTCTCCAGCAGCTTGACCTGCTCCAGCAGCTTCTGTGCCTCCTTGCCGCGCGGGGGCAGCTCCAGCCCGAGCTCCTTCGCCTTATATATTATGTTTCGCCTTCCCGACAGCTCGGATACCACCACCTTCGGCTGGTTGCCCACCCGGGCGGGGTCAATGTGCTGGTAGCTGTCCGCCCACTTGGCTATACCGGCGACGTGAAGCCCCCCCTTGTGGCTGAAGGCGCTTAAGCCGACATAGGGGAGGAAGGGGTCGGGGATAAGGTTAGCCATCTCACTTACATAGTGGGATACCTCGGTCAATCTGGCTAGCTGCTCATCGGTAACACAGTCAATGCCCATCTTGAGCTTCAGCGTTGCTATGAGGGAGCACAGGTTGGCATTGCCGCAGCGCTCCGCCATTGGTATCGCACAGCACCACGCCGTCAGCACCAG
>CAZFCV010000012.1:13397-16430 GCA_964517985.1 uncultured Dehalococcoidales bacterium
CATAGCCGTTGATCGTCCCCTGCACCTGGCTTACCCCGGCACTCACCGCCGCCAGGCTGTTGGCGACTGCCAGCTCGCTGTCATTATGGCAGTGGATACCCAGCGGCACCGCCGTCTGCCCTCTAACGGCGTTAATGGCGGCTACAACCTGTTCCGGCAGCGCTCCGCCATTGGTATCGCACAGCACCACGCCGTCAGCACCAGCCTTAGCCGCCGCCACCACCACCTTGAGGGTATATTCCGGGTCTGCCTTGAAGCCGTCAAAGAAGTGCTCGGCGTCAAAGAAGACGGCAAGCCCCCTTGCCTTGAGGTAGCGTATGGAGTCGGCGGTCATGCTCAGGTTTTCCTCCGGGGTTGTCTCCAGTACCTGGGTGACCTGCAGTACCGAGCTTTTGCCAACGATGGTGACCACCTTTACCCCGGAATCAGCCAGAGCCAGCAGGTTGGCATCGCTTTCCGCCTTTCCCCTGGGGTGGCGGGTGCTGCCGAAGGCGACCAGCCGGGCATTTTTCAGGGCAAGCTTCTGTGCCCGGGCAAAGAACTCAACGTCCTTGGGATTGGAGCCGGGCCAGCCGCCCTCAATGAAGTGAACCCCCAGCTCATCAAGCTTGCGGGCAATATGCAGCTTGTCCACCACGGAGAGGGATATTCCCTCCCGCTGCATCCCGTCCCGGAGCGTGGTATCATAAAGCTGAACCGGTGCCAATCTCTAACCCCCTGCCTTCCGGGCAATCAAGTCCCCCATCTCCTTCGTCCCCACCTCTATCTTGCCTTCGCCCATTATATCATAGGTGCGGTAGCCCTGCTGCAACACCTTTTCAACAGCGTTCTCCACGGTTTGTGCCTCTTCTGCCAGACCGAAGGAATAGCGCAGCATCATGGCGATACTCATGATGGTGGCAATCGGGTTAGCCAGATTCAGCCCGGCACGCCGCGGGGCGCTGCCGTGTATCGGCTCGTACATGCCCGGTATCCTGACGCCCTCCCGGGGCACCCCCGCCAGGCTGGCAGAGGGCAGCATCCCCATTGAGCCGGCAAGCATTGATGCCTCATCGGTGAGAATGTCGCCGAACATATTCTCGGTGACGATGACATCAAAGTAGGTTGGGTTCTGGATAAGGCGCATGGCGCTGGCGTCCACCAGCATGTGGTCAAGCTCGACATCGGGGTAGTCCGCAGCCACCTCCATCGCCACCTGCCGCCACAGACGGGAGGACTCCAGCACGTTCGCCTTGTCCACCGAGGTCAGCTTATGTCGCCGGCTTCGCGCCAGCTCAAAGCCGACCCGGACAATACGCTCAATCTCCTGCTCGGAGTAGGTCATGGAATCGGTAGCCCGCCTCCCCCGGGGTGTCTGCCACTGCTTCTTGGGCCGGGCAAAGTAGAGCCCGCCGGTGAGCTCGCGGACAAATATCAGGTCAACCCCCCGGACGACCTCCGGCTTCAGGTTAGCCGAGTCAACCAGCTCGGCAAATACCATGACCGGGCGCAGGTTGGCGAACAGCCCCAGCCCCTTCCGGAGCGCCAGGAGACCGTCTTCGGGGCGCACCTTGCCCTGGGGGTCGTCCCACTTCGGGCCCCCCACCGCCCCCAGCAGGACGGCATCACACCGCCGGCACATCCTCAGGGTATCCCCGGGAAGGGCTGTCCCCGTCTCATCGATGGCAACCCCGCCCACCAGACCGTAGTGGAGGCTAAACTCGTGCCCGAAGCGGCTGCCGACCGTCTGCAAGACCTTGATTGCCTCGCCGGCGACCTCGGGGCCAACGCCGTCGCCAAGTAGAACTGCCAGGTTAAACTTCACCTAAGTCCTCCCTCTAGCCAACCTTTGTCGGGTATACTCAATAAGCCCGCCGGCGGAGATAAGCTCCGCCATGAAGTCGGGGTAGGGCTTGGCGGTAAACTCCAGCCCCCGGGTAGTGTTTCTGATTATGCCGGTGGACAGGTCAACCTCCAGCACGTCGCCCGCCCCGGTATTAGCCACCGCCTCGTCGCATTCCAGGAGGGGCAAGCCGATATTTATGGCGTTGCGGAAGAAGATACGGGCAAAGCTCCGGGCGATGACGCAGGACACCCCGGCGGCTTTGATTGCCAGTGGGGCGTGCTCCCGCGACGAGCCGCAGCCGAAGTTGGTCGTTGCCATGATTATATCCCCTGGCTGCACCCGGGAGACGAAGTCCCGGTCTATGTCCTCCATGCAGTGCCCGGCAAGCTCCGCCGCCGCCGACACGTTCAGGTAGCGCGCCGGTATAATGACATCGGTGTTAACATCCGCCCCGTACTTATGCACCCTGCCTTTTAGCATTTTGACCAACCCCTCACCCTTTACTCCTCCACCAGCACTCTCTCAAAGTCCTTCACCTTTCGCGGCTTTCCGCTTTTGCCCGGCTCGATGGTGTGCCCTTCTTCCCTCAGGCGAGTTGCCTGGGCTTCCACGCCGCCGGGGTATTTTTCATTCAGCTCCCCGCTGGACTTCACTGTCCGCCAGTAGGGGGTGATATCTTTCTTCCCTTCAGCGGCGGCTTCCTCGGCTGCACGAGCCGCTATCCCGGCAAAGATGCCGGTGGTTATCGGTCAGCCGAAGGAGGCACCGTGCTTCCGGGCAAGGCGGGCACGAATCTGGTTTATGGTAATCAGCCTGCCCTCCGGAACCAGCCTCATGGTTTCATCCACCTCCCGGGGCGCCGGGATGCAGACTGTCCCCGTCCCCCATTTCTGGCTCATCTTTTCGCTGACTTCCGCCACTCTGGGCAGACCTTTATCGTCCGCCAGCTTCTCCTGCCAGCTCCTGCGGGGTTTAGCCATGGAACCTCACCCCCTTTTTAGAGTGGTTTGTCACTCTAACCCTCCTGGCGCGACATGACCTCTTCCGGATGGGAAATCCTGCCCGTTACGGCGCTGGCGGCTGCCAGCGCCGGGTTAGCCAGATAGACCTCCGCCCTGGGGCTGCCCATCCGGCCGACGAAGTTGCGGTTGGTGGTGGCGATGCAGCGCTCGCCGTCCGCCAGGACGCCCATGTGCCCGCCGAGGCAG
>CAZFCV010000013.1:0-3278 GCA_964517985.1 uncultured Dehalococcoidales bacterium
CCATCCCCCGCACCCTGTATATGTCCCTGGTGGGGGTGAGGGACATGAGCACCATGGAGACCCCGCCCGAGGAGAGGCTGCCCATCAAGACCTACGTCGCCGAGTATGACGAGCGGCTGGTCCGGGAAGCGGTGCTCCGGGAGCTGGAGCGGAACGGGCAGGTCTTCTTCGTCCACAACCGGGTGCAGAGCATCGCCTATATTGCCGGCAGGCTCCAGGAAACCGTGCCCGAAGCCAACATCGCCATCGCCCACGGACAGATGCACGAGGCGGAGCTGGAACAGGTAATGGCGGACTTTGCCCAGGGCAAGAGCGACATCCTGGTCTGCACCACCATCATTGAGTCCGGGCTGGATATGCCCGACGTCAACACCCTGATTGTCAACAAGGCGGACAGGTTCGGGCTCACCCAGCTCTACCAGCTGCGGGGCAGGGTAGGAAGGGGCACCGACCTCGCCTTCGCCTACTTCCTCTATGACCGGGGAAAGAGCCTCACCCCCACCGCCGAGAAGCGCCTGAAGACGATATATCAAGCCACCGAGCTGGGGGCGGGCTTTGACATCGCCCTCAAAGACCTGGAAATCAGGGGCGCCGGCAACCTCCTCGGCACAAAGCAGAGCGGGCACATCAGCGCCGTCGGCTTCAGCCTCTACTGCCGCCTGCTCGGTGACGCCGTTGAGGAGCAAAAGGCAAAGCAAGCCGGCGTGCCGGTAGCCAAACCCCCACCCCTCCCCCCGCCGACGCTAGACCTCCCCCTCAGTGCCTACATCCCGGAGGAATACGTAGCCGATGTTGACACCCGCCTCCACCTCTACCAGAAGCTAGCCCGGATAGACAAGCTGGAGGGGATAGACGACATTACACCGGAACTCGGCGACCGCTTCGGCGCCCCGCCCCCCGAGGTGGAAAACCTCCTCTACGCCGTCAGGCTCAAGCTCCTGGCAGCCAGAGCCGGCATTGAATCCATCTCCACCCTTGAGGGGCAGATTATAATCCGGCTCTTTGAAGGCATGCAGCTCACCCCCCAACAGCGCGCCCTCCCCCTCCCCGAAGGCGTTAGAATGGGCACCAGCCAAATCCGCCTCAACATCCGGCGGCTGGGAAAAGGGTGGCAGGAGACTCTGGAGGGTATATTAAAGGGGATGGGGTTACATTAATTAAATATAGTCAACGATTTCGGGGAGGGTGCGGATGCGGGGGCAGTCGGTGACCTGGGGGTTTGCGTCCTGCCGGTCAAGGAGTACCGGGTTTATGCCTATCCCCTTCGCCCCGGCGATGTCTATATCATACTGGTCGCCGACATGCATGGCTTCGGCGGCAGCCACCCCGGCACGCTCCAGGGCGAGGCGGAAAATGGCGGGGTGGGGCTTGTCCTCCCCGGCTTCCTCAGAGGTAACGATAAAGTCAAGATACGGCTCCAGCCCCAGCCGGTGGTAAACGGAGGCAGGAACTACATCACGGGTGGCGTTGGTCAGCAAGCCCAGGGTAAGCCCCTTCTCCTTAAGCGCCTTCAGGGTCGGGAGGACGTCATCAAAAAGAGCCCAGCTCACCCCTGTTTTGAACAGCTCATGCGCCCGGGCTAAAATCTTCAGCAGCACATCCTTCGCCACCCTGACCCCGGCTTCGGCAAACAATATCTCCTGGTAGCGAATATAGACCCCGGTCTTTTCCTCGGGGCTCCTCTTCTCAACGGGGGAGCGGGTATTCTCGGCAAAGAAAAACCGGTCGGCGAGCGTGATGCTGCGCCTCATTGTCTCCGGTGATAGCTCAATCCCATGCTCACGGCACGCCTGCCAGTGCAGCTGGTGGCGCGGTGGCTCGTAGTCGGCTAGGGTATTAAACCAGTCAAAGAATACGGCTCTAATCATCCTTTATACCGAGGTCTCTAAGATAGTCCATCGTATCCTGGACGGTTACTATCTTCTCGGCGTCCTCGTCAGGTATCTCAACCTTCTGCGCGGGATTGCTGAACTCCTCTTCCAGTGCCATTATCAGCTCTACCAGGTCAAGAGAATCAGCACCTAAATCATCAACGAAGCTAGCTGTGGGCACCACCTCCGCCTCATCCGCCCCGAGTTGCTCAACAACTATCTTCCTTAATCGCTCGTAAATTGTGGCCAATTTCTACCTCCCTCTGATAACTTTCTACCTTTGGGCAAGGGTGCTAACCGAACCTAAAACCCCGTTAACAAACTTGGATGAACTTTCCCCGCCAAACCTCTTGGCTAGCTCAACTGCCTCATTTATGGCTACCTTCACTGGCACTCTATTATCAAGCAAAACCTCAAAGATTGCAAGTCTTAAGATATTCCGGTCAATTACCGGTATCTGTGCCACCGGCCAGGCAGAGGCAAAACTCTTGATACTGCTATCAATTTCCTCCCTTTTCTGAACCACCCCGCTGACCAGCTCCCGGGTAAAGGCGGCGTTTTCCTCCGCCAGACCGGCATCCGCCAGAAGACGGGCTGCCACCTCCTCAACGTTGTGCCCGGTGCAATCAACCTCGTACAAGACCTGAAGGGCAACCGCCCTTGCTTTCTGTCGTGCCCTTACCACAAGACAAACTCACAGCCAGGATGCTGCCAAGCCTCCGTCAACACTGATAACCTGCCCCGTAATATACCTCGCCTCCTCCGAGGCAAGGAAGGCGACCGCCGCCGCCACATCCCGGGGCGAACCAAGATAGCCAGCGGGAATCAGCTGCTTGAACAGCTCCCTCTGCTCCTCCTCAAAGCGCTGCGTCATCCCGGTCTCAATAAAGCCGGGGGCAACGGCATTGGCGGTGATGCTGCGGGAAGCCACCTCCTTGGCAACGCTGCGGGTAAAGCCGATAATCCCCGCCTTGGCGGCGGCATAGTTTGCCTGCCCCCGGTTGCCCACCATACCGACCACACTGGAAATACTGATAATGCGGCCCCAGCGCTGCTTGACCATGTGCCGCAGCACGGCACGGGTGCAGAGAAAGACGCTCTTCAAGTCAACGCTTATTACCCGGTCCCAGTCCTCGTCCGACATCCGCATCAGGAGCTGGTCCCGGGCAATACCGGCATTATTCACCAGAATATCAACCCTTCCAAAGGTGGACATGGCGGTCTCCACAAGACGGGCAACATCCTCCGCAGAGCTCACGTCAGCCATAACCGCCAGGCTCTGCCCCCCCGCAGCCCCGATTTCCTCCGCCACCCCCTGAGCCCCCCCCCCCCTATTAATTGGGGCAACAACCCCCCCCACCCCCCCCCACCTTACGGGCAATTTTCCCCCCCCACCCCCGCCCCCCA
>CAZFCV010000013.1:3288-16256 GCA_964517985.1 uncultured Dehalococcoidales bacterium
CTACCGGTAACCAGAGCCACCTTATCAGAAAGCCCCATAGATTGCTCCTTAGATTTCATCTACCCCAATCCCTTCACCGCCCCGGCATCGCCGATATTCAGCAGGCTAACCTCCCTGTTTATCCGCTTGCTCAAGCCGCTAAGCACCTTCCCCGGACCAATCTCAATGAAGGTGGACACCCCTTTATCCAGCATGTACTCAATAGAGCGCTGCCACTGGACACAGTTACACAGCTGCTGGAGCAGTTCCTCCTTCACCTGCTCGCCGGTGACAAGCGGCTGCGCAGTGGTATTGCCGATAATGGGAACCACCGGGGGGCGGAAGGAAAGGCAAGCTACCGTCTGCGCCAGACCATCCGCCGCCGGCTGCATCAGCGGGGTATGGAAGGCACCGCTCACCTGGAGCGGGATGGCACGCGAAGCCCCGTGTGCCCTGGCAAGCTCGGCAGCCTGAGGCAGGTCTGCCTCAGCACCGCTGATTACGAGCTGCCCGGGGCAGTTAATATTGGCAATCCGGACACCGGTTTGGGCACACACCTCAGCCAGCGCCGCCTCATCAAGCCCGATTACCGCCACCATTCCCCCCGGCCGCTCAAGACCAGCCTCGTGCATCAGCCGCCCTCGCTCCCGTGCCAGGTGGACAGCATCGGCGAAATCAAGCACCCCCGCCGCCGCCAGGGCGGTATACTCGCCAAGGCTATGACCGGCGACAAAAGCCGGCGCCGCCAGCCGGTTGCCACCATCTATATCACCAGCCGCTTTCAGACAGGCAAAGCTGACGGTTACTATCGCCGGCTGGGCATTAACCGTCTGCCGGAGTTCATCCTCCGGTCCCTCAAAGCATAACCGCGACAGAGAAAAGCCCAGCGCCTCATCAGCCTTATCAAAGACGGCTCTGGCGGCAGCAAAACTATCATAAAGGTCACGCCCCATGCCCACCCACTGTGAGCCCTGGCCGGGAAAGACGTGAGCTACTGCCTGCTCGGTCACAACCTGCCCCCAATCATTCTCAAGACTTTCACCCCTATTCCAGCCACCAGACTATAATCCTTGGGAACAAAGCCCGCCCCTGCCTGCCGGAAACCCCCCTTCAGTATCAGGATACCACGGGTGAGGATAGCCGGACAGACCACGGTTGCCTACTCCGACGGCTTCTTCGGGCTTTCCATCTCAATGACCTCCCTACCGGCATAGGTGCCGCAGGTAGGACAAACGCGATGGGGCAACTTGGGACTGTGACACTGGGGACAATAGTCCCGGGGAGGCGGGGTTACGCCAAGATGGTTGCGCCTCTTGCCCCGGCGCGCCTTGGCATATTTCCGCTTGGGTAAAGCGCCCATAATCCTATTCCTTTCCGTTCACTGGTTTAGCTCGGTCAGTGCTGCCCAGCGAGGGTCAACCGGCCGGGTGGGGCAGCCGCACGCCCCCAGGTTAAGGTTTTGCCCGCAACCGGAGCATAAACCGGCACAATCCGGGCGGCACTGCGGCTTCATGGGTATAGCCAGCAGCTCATACTGCCGGACTGCCTCGCTTAAATCAAGCACATGCTGCTCATCAATGGTGAAACTGCCCGGCTCGTCAGGCAGCAGGCAGGCGGTGCCGCTGGCTGCATCCACCGCCGGGAAATACTCCTCCTCAATATCCAGAACCAGAGGATAACAAAACGGAGCCAGGCAACGGCTACAGGTAATCTCCACCCCGGTTTGCAGCCTCCCCCTGACCAGTATGCCACGGTCGGTGCGCATCAGGCTGACCCCACCCCGGACCGTGCTGCTGCCGCCGCCAGTATCAACCACCCCGCTTACCTCATGGTTCCGTATCGTACCAATAGCTGCCTTGAGCAACTGGGCTACATTCATCCGCATAACATCCCTCCCCCAACCCGACCAGACCTCAGTCTATTATAAGCTGAGCCGTGTCCTCACTGCAAGCTCGGAGTGATGGCTCCTGACTCATTCAGGAGCGCGGGGGGACGGGTTTTGCTCCTTAAACCTACCCTCAAGCAGGGCGCTGTATAGGAAAGCCAACAGACGTATTCCGAAAGCCTTATCTCTTCTTTCTCAGCTCAAAGGCGATGGCATTGCGGAGCACCTGGTTAGCCCCTTCATATATCTGGGTAATCTTGGCATCCCGGAACATCTTCTCAACGGGATAATCACGCATGTAACCGACACCGCCAAAAATCTGCATGGCATCAGTGGTAACCCGCATCGCCGTATCCGAGGCAAAGACCTTGGACATCGCCGACTCCTGGGTGAAGTCCTTCGCCCCGCTATCTATCGTCCGGGCGGTAGCATAGACCAACGCCCGCGCCGCCTCCACCTGTATTGCCATATCGGCAAGCATTTGCTGGACAGCCTGAAGGGAGAAAATCGGGTGTCCAAACTGGACACGCTGCCGGGCATAGTCCACAGCCGCCTCCAGCGCCCCCTGAGCCAGCCCCAGCGCCTGGGCACCCAGACCGGGGCGGGAGCGATCCAGGAGCCGCATCGTCAGGATAAAGCCCATCCCCTCCCGGCCGATTAGATTCTCCTTGGGGACAAAACAGTCCTCAAAAACCAGCTCCCTTGTGGAAGAGGCGCGAATGCCCAGCTTCTTTTCTTTCCTGCCAAAGGTGAAGCCCGGCACTTCCTTGTCCACCAGAAAGGCGCTGGCGCCACGGGGACCCTTCTCCTTGTCCGTCAGGGCAATAACGGTATATATCTCGGCGTCACCGGCGTTAGTGATAAACTGCTTCGTTCCGTTAAGGATATAGCCATTATCGGTTCTGGTCGCCGTTGTCTGTATGCCACCGGCGTCACTGCCGGCGGTCGCCTCCGTCAGACCAAAGGCAGCCAGCTTCCTGCCGCTGGCAACATCAGGAAGGTACTTCCGCCTTTGCTCATCATTGCCGTACTCCAGCAGGGTGAAGGTGCCCAGGGCACTGGCGGCAAAGCTGACGGCAACACCACTGCATACCCGGCTCAACTCCTCCACCACCAGGCACAGGTCAAAAACACCGCCACCCAGCCCCCCGTACTCCTCCGGGATGAAGACACCGAACATGCCGGTATCGGCAAGGGTCTTTATTATCTCCCAGGGGAACTCCTCCTTCTCATCCAGCTCTGCCCGCACCGGCAATATCTTCTCCTCGGCAATCGTCCGCACCAGGCTCTTAATCTCTTTCTGTTGCTCATTCAAGAAATACTCCAAGGTATTGCTCCCTCCAGTGTGTCAGTATTGGCTAATTTTAAGCTATTACCCCTGGCGGGCGCAACCCCCCGACTCCCCCACTGTAGTTGCCCGGCAAGAGCCTAGAAATCATGCCCGCTTTGGGCTATAATAAGAACACTACTATTAACCACGGGCAGGGAAAACGTTGGATACAGAGCAGCTAAAGGCTTCGGTAATGGAGGGAGTGGACTCCCGCCGCCACCAGCTTACCGAGTTGAGCCTGAAGATTCACGCCAACCCGGAGCTCGGTCTTCAGGAAACCAGGGCGGCGGGCTGGCTAACCCGGTACCTGGAGGAGAACGGCTTCCGGGTGGAGCGCGGTATCTGTAAGCTGGCAACCGCCTTCCGGGGAAGCTACGGGGAGGGGAGACCGGCAGTCGCCATTATTGCCGAGTATGATGCCCTGCCCAAACTGGGTCATGCCTGCGGTCACAACATAATTGCCACCTGCGCCGTCGGTGCCGCCGCCGCCGCCAAGCCCGCCATTGACCGGTTCGGGGGCAGGCTCCTGGTTATCGGCACGCCGGCGGAGGAGATACAGGGGGGGAAGGCAATAATTGCCGCCCGGGGCGGCTTTGCCGACCTGGACATAGCCATGATGGTGCACCCCGGGGTCGCCGATATTGCCACCACCACAGCCCTCGCCGCCCAGATGCTGGAGGTCGAGTTCTTTGGTAAAGCCGCCCACGCCGCCGCCCGCCCGGAACAGGGCATCAACGCCCTGGATGCCATGCTCCTCTCCTTTGCTGCCATCAACTCTCTCCGCCAGCACATTAAAGATGGCGCCCGCATCCACGGCATCATTACCGACGGCGGCGAGGCAGCCAATATTGTCCCCGCCCACAGTGCCGCCAGCCTTCTGGTGCGAGCGAAGGATGACGCCTACCTTGACGAACTGAAGGAGAGGGTCCTGAACTGCTTTGTCGGTGCCGCTACCGCCACCGGCGCCCGGCTGGATTACCGGTGGGGCGACACCCGCTACGCCTCTCTACGCAATAACCTGCTCCTGGCGGAGCTGTTCCGCCAGAATATGGAGAGAGTGGGGCGAAAAGTGAAACCCGCCGACCCCGACCAGACCTTCGGCAGCACCGATATGGGTAACGTCAGCCAGCTGGTCCCCAGCATCCACCCCTTTGTCGCCATCGCCCCGGAAGAGGTGCTGGTGCACTCCCCCGAGTTTGCCATAGCAGCGGCATCCGAGGATGCCACCCGGGGGCTGCTTGATGCCGCCAAGGCTCTCGCCATGACCGTTGTTGACCTGGTCAGCAATCCGGAAACAGTAGGCAAAATCAGAGAGGAATTCGGGTCATCAAAATGATCAGGATAGGTATCCCCAGGGCACTGCTCTACTACCAGTACTACCCCGCATGGTGCGCCTTCTTTGCGGCGCTGGGGGCGGAGGTTGTCATCTCGCCAGCCACCACCCAGGCGATGGTGGCGAAGGGCTCGGCACGGGTGGTGACGGATACCTGCCTGCCGGTAAAGGTCTTCTGCGGTCACGTCCTCAGCCTTGTTGATAAGTGCGATTATATCTTTGTGCCCGCCATCCGCAGTGTCCGGGGCAAAGCCTACAACTGCTCCAAGTTTCTCGGCTTGCCCGATATGACGAAGGCGGTCATCCCGGAAAGCCCCCCCATCCTGGAGATAGAGATTGACGTTAGCCAGAAGAAACGCCATCTGTATAGAGCCATCTACGAGCTGGGCCGCCACTTCACCTGGAACCCGCTCCGCATCCGGCAGGCGGCTAACGCCGCCATGCAGGCTCACCGGGAGTACCGTGCGCTGATGCCCCGAGAGGGGCTAACGCCACCACAGGCAATGGAGAGCATGTCCGGCACCGCCGGGTCACCCGCCGAAGCCCCTTTCCGTGAAACAGCCTCAAGCCAGGGGAGCATCGCTATCATCGGTCATCCCTACCTCATCTACGATGAGCATATAAACTACCGGCTCCTCCACTGGCTGGAGCAGGCTGGCTACAAGGTGCTGACTGCGGAGATGGTCGGCAGAGAGCATCTGGACTCCGCCATAACCCGGCTGGTCGGCAGAGCCTACTGGACGTACGAAGAGGAGATTGTTGGCGCCGGCGGACACTATCTGGAGAGCGGGGTCAGCGGCGTTATCGGCATAATGACCTTCGGCTGCGGACCCGATTCCGTAATGATGGATATGGTACGGCGCCACGCCGCCCGGCTACAGTCCACCCCCTTTATAAGCCTCACCCTGGATGAGCATACCGCCGAAGCGGGGCTGATTACCCGGCTGGAAGCCTTTCTTGATATGATACAGAGAAGGAAAAGGAGACCGATTTGCGTATAGGAATGCCCCACATGGGCAATCTCTACATACCGTTCCAGGCACTCTTTGAGCGGTTGAATATTGACTACGTGATGCCGCCGGTCAACAACCAGCGCACCCTGGCGCTGGGGGCGAAGTACTCGCCGGAGGGGCTCTGTATCCCGTTCAAGCTGACCCTGGGCAACCTGATTGAAGCCGCCGAGCTGGGGGCGGATACCCTGCTTATGCCGGGCGGTAACGGTATCTGCCGCCTCGGCTACTACCCCAGGGTTCAGGAGCAGATTCTCCATGACCTCGGCTACGATGTTGAAATTATACAGCTGGGTATCTCCGAGCGGAAGCTGTTCGGCTTGCTGGCAATGATTAAACACTTGTCAAATAACGCCCCGTGGTCTAAGATTATCTCAGCCTTCCGCTTCGGACTGGCAAAACTAAACGCCCTGGACCGGGTGGAGATGGTGGTGCAGAAGGTGCGAGCTGTAGAGCTGGCCAAGGGGACGGCAAATAGGCTATTCGCCCGGGCTGTTTCGGCTATTGATGAGGCAGATGACTACCGCAGCCTGAAGCAGGCGGAGCAAGACTATACCCGCCAGCTTCATCAGGTAGCCACGGATGACAGGGCGGAGCCGCTAATCGTGGGCATTACCGGGGAGTTCTACGTGTTGCTTGAGCCCTTCTCCAACCTTGATGTGGAGAGCGAGCTGGGCAAGCTGGGGGTGGAGGTAAGGCGGACACTCTTTACCTCCAGCTGGACAAAGTTTAGCCTGTTCCTTAACCCGCTGGGTGTCAACGAGAAGGACAGGATTCACAAGGCAGCCCTGCCCTACCTCAAGCGAGATATCGGCGGTGACGGCTGGGAGACGGTGGGGGAGAAGGTGCTTCATGCCGGGGAGTACGATGGCATAGTCCACCTCGCCCCCTTCACCTGTATGCCGGAGATAATAGCCCAGAATATCATGCCGTCAACCAGAGAGTATATCCCGGTACTGACCATACTCTGCGACGAGCAGGCAACCAAGACCGGTATGTTAACCAGACTGGAGGCATTTGTTGACCTCCTGGAGCGGAAGCGAAGCAATAGCCGGAAACCGGTACCGGTGTAAGGGGTTCTCATGGAAGCCTATTTGGGCATTGATGTCGGCTCGGTAACCACCAAGTTTGCCGTGCTGGACGGGAACAATGAGCTGGCTACCACCCTCTATCTGCTGACCGAGGGCAAGCCGATTGAGGCACTACAGCACGGCTTAAAACAGGTTGAACGGCAGCTGCCGGGGGTGGAAATCTGCGGCGTGGCGACTACCGGCAGTGCCCGCTACCTGGCGGGGGTCATCGTCGGCGCCGACCTGGTCAAGAATGAGATTACCAGCCATGCCGTTGCCGCCCTTTTTTACATCCCCCAGGTGCAGACCGTGGTTGAAATCGGGGGGCAGGACAGCAAGATTATCATCATCCGGGACGGCGTGGTCACCGACTTCGGCATGAACACGGTCTGTGCCGCCGGCACCGGCAGCTTCCTTGACCACCAGGCGCTGCGCCTCAATATAAGCATCAACGAGTTCAGCCAGCGGGCGCTGGAGAGCCAGAGCCCGGTGCGTATTGCTGGCCGGTGCACTGTCTTCGCCGAATCGGATATGATACACAAGCAGCAGATGGGGCACCGCACCGAGGATATCCTCTACGGGCTAGGCCAGTCACTGGTGCGCAACTACCTGAATAATGTCGGCTCGGGGAAGGATATCCAGCCCCCGATAGTATTCCAGGGCGGGGTAGCCTTCAACCGGGGCATAGTGAAAGCGCTTCAGGAAGAGCTGGGCACCGGGGTCACCGTCCCGCCCCACCACGAGGTTATGGGGGCAATCGGCGCCGCCCTGCTGGTACATGAGGAAATAGCCGGCAAAAACATCAAGACCGGGTTTCCGGGATTTGGGGTTAGCGACATTCAGTACCACACCTCATCATTTGAATGCAAAGCCTGTCCCAACCTGTGCGAGATAGCCCGACTTGCCATTAACGGTCGGGTCCTTGCCCTGTGGGGCGGTCGCTGCGATATATGGGAGAGAAGCCCGAGTGGCTAGAGAGGTAAGGACAGGATGATAATTGCCGTTGATGCCACCGGCGGGGAATATGCCCCCCACGAAATAGTCAAGGGAGCCATAAAAGCGGCTCAGGAGTACAAGGTGGATATTGCCCTGGTGGGCAACAAATCCATGCTCCACGTCATGTGCAGCCCCTATTTCAAGAAGCTGGACCTGAGCATTATTGAAGCCAACGAGGTTATCGGGCCCCACGAATCGCCAATCAAGGCAATCCGCAGCAAGCCAAACTCACCGATAGTGGTCGGCATCAACCAGATGAAAAAGGGCGCCGTTTCCGCCTTTGTCTCCGCCGGCAACACCGGCGCCGTGGTCGGCGCCGCCCTCCTCAACCTGGGGAAGATAGAGGGCATTGACCGCCCGGCGGTGTGCAGCCTGCTTGACATCACCACGGCGGAGCCGGCACTGCTCATTGACGCCGGGGCTAACGCCGAGTGCCGCCCCAACCACCTCGTCCAGTTTGCCCATCTGGGCACCATCTACTGCCAGCAGATTATCGGCATCAGGGAACCACGCGTCGGTCTGCTGAGCAATGGCGAGGAGGAGAAAAAGGGCAACCGCCTGATTCAAGAGACCTACCAGCTCCTGAAAAAGACGGACCTGAACTTTATCGGCAATATTGAGGGGCAGGACATACCAAACAGAAAAGCCGATGTCATCGTCACCGACGGTTTTACCGGAAATATAGTCCTCAAGACCATTGAGGGCATGGGGGATACCTTCGCCACTTCCCTCCGGCAGCTGGGGCACCTCTTTGCCAGCGCCTACCACTTCCAGGGGCGCGCCCTGCTCCGTGACCTGGGACTGGCAAAACGGGTTGACTTCCGGGAATACGGCGGGGCATGCCTGCTCGGGGTAAAGGGGAATGTCATCATTGTCCACGGACGGAGCCAGGCAAAGGCAATCAAGAATGCCATCGGCCTGGCAAAGCAAATCGTGGAACGGCGCATAACAGAAAAGATAAAGGAGGGAACGAATGGGTGAGCCGACCCCGGTAAGCGACAGCAACTTTGACCAGACCGTGCTCCAAGCCGAGCTCCCGGTGCTGGTGGACTTCTGGGCACCATGGTGTGCCCCGTGCCGCATGGTGGCACCGCTGATAGATGAGCTAGCCAAGGAGTATGAGGGCAGGATAAACTTTACCAAGCTGGATATTGACCAGAACCCCAGAACCGCCAGCAAGTACAGCGTAATGAGCATTCCTACCCTGATTATCTTCAAAAAGGGGCAGCCCGCCTCCCATATAGTTGGTTTTAGGCCCAAAGAGGAGCTGAAGCAAAGCCTGGACGCTGCCCTTGATTAGCCCACCAGCCCCGAATTACAACACCAGGATGGAGAACCGGTAATGCAGGAATATGACGTTATCATCATTGGTGGTGGTCCGGCGGGGCTTACTGCCGGGCTTTACACCGCCCGCGCCCGGCGGAAAAGCCTTCTCATGGAAAAGGGGCTGCTTGGCGGGCTGATAACATACGCCAGCGAGGTGGAGAACTTCCCCGGTTTCCCGGAAGGTATCTCCGGCATGGAGCTGGGGGAGCGGCTGCACCAGCAGGCGACCAAATACGGGCTGGAAACCATCTATGCCGATGCTACCGGCATCAAGCTCCAGGGAGAGAGAAAGGTGATAACCACCGCCGGCGGTGACTTCAGCGCCGGAGCGGTGATTGTTGCCAGCGGCTCGGAGAGGCTCAAGCTGGGCATCCCCGGGGAGGAGGAGTTCACCGGCAGAGGGGTCTCCTTCTGCGCCACCTGCGATGCCAGCTTCTTCGCCGACCAGCCGGTAGCCGTCATCGGCGGCAGCAATGCTGCCCTTAACGAAGCCCTTGACCTGGCTAAGGTCACCTCCAGGGTAACGCTTATTCACCGCCGTGACCAGCTCCGCGCCACCCGCATCCTGCAGGAGAGGGCATTCTCCGAGCCCAAGATAGAAATAATGTGGAATACGACGGCTAGCCATATTGAGGGCACCGGGACGGTTAAACAGCTAAGGCTCCGCAACGTGCTCACCGGAGAAGGCTCAATACTGGAGATAGCCGGTGTCTTCATCGCCATTGGTTTCAAGCCGAACACCGAATTCGTCAAGGAGCTGTTACCCCTGGATGAAGATGGCCAGATTTTCACCAACCGGCAGCAGGAAACGGAAATAGCGGGTATTTTTGCCGCCGGTGACGTCCGCAGCGGTTCCCCCAAGCAGGCAATAGCCGCTGCCGGGGATGGCGCCACGGCGGGCTTTTTTGCCGACCGGTTTCTATCCAAGTAGCCAAAAGTGCAGTATAATACTAGAGAAGAGGTAACGATGAAGGTCATTTTCCTAGAGGACTTACCCAACGTAGCTCACGCCGGTGATATAAAAGAGGTCGCCAATGGCTACGCCAAGAACTTTCTCTTTCCCCGAAAAATTGCCATGGTGGTTAAGCCCGGGGCAGTCAACATCGTGGCTGCCCGCCAGAAAAAGGTAATCGCCGCCAGCCAGGAGACGGCTAAAAACCTGGAGGGGCGGGAGGTCAACCTCAAAGCCCGAGTCGGCAGCAAGGAGCGCCTCTTCGGTGCCATCACCACCGCCGATATTGCCGCCGAGCTAAACCAGATGACCGGGCTGGATATTGACAAGAGAAAGATAGAGCTGGACAAGCCCATCCACGAGCTCGGCAGCTACGAGGTCACCATCAGGCTGGCTAAGGACGTGGTCCCCAGAATAACGGTCAACGTCACCGGCGAGGAGCCCGCGGAGAAGGCTGAGGACACGGCGCCGGAAGTAGAGGCTGCCGCCACCACCGAGGAGGAGCCCGCAGAGCCGGCTGAGGACATCGCGCCGGAAGCAGAGGCTACCGCTACCGAGGAGGAGCCCGCAGAGCCGGCTGAGGACATCGTGCCGGAAGCAGAGGCTGCCGCTCCCGAGGAGGAGAGCGCAGAGCAAAAGGAAGAAGGGGACAGCGCCGCTTCCGGGAAAGATTGATTATCCTCCCCGCTGCTAGAGATGCACGGGGCAAGCAAGCTAAAAGAGGAGACCAGGCAGGATGTACGGCGAAAAATTGCCACCACATGATATTGATGCCGAGGAAGCCGCAATCGGCTCGCTCCTGATAGACGGCAACGCCATCTACAAGATTGCCACCTTCCTCCAGCCGCCGGACTTCTATCGTGAACCGAACCGGGAGATATACGGGGCATGCCTGTCACTCTACCAGCGCGGGGAGGCGATAAACCAGATCACGGTTGCCCAGGAGCTGGCAAGGCAGGGAAAACTGGAAGCCTGTGGTGGTGCCGCCAACCTGAGCCACCTGATAGCCATATGCCCCACCTCCCTGGACATTGAGCACTATGCTCAAATTGTCTACCGCCTGTCAATGATGCGCCGCCTTATCGGCGCCGCCCGCCAGATTGAGACGGTTGGCTATGAAGCCGATGCCGATGTTGATGCCAGCCTCAGCAAGGCGGAGGATATCCTGTTCCGGCTGCGCCACGGGCAGAGCCTGGGGGACTTTGTCCACGTCCGCCAGGTGCTGGACAAGTACTTTGAAGCCGCCCCGGCGCCTGCCGCCGGGCGGGAGGGCTACCCGCTACCCCATACGCTTTCCGGTTTCGGCGGTGTGGACGAATTCCTGGGCGGGTTTCAACCCTCCGACCTAGCCATCGTTGCCGGTAGACCGAGCCTGGGCAAGACAAGCCTCGCCCTCGGTATCGCCAGAAACGCCGCTGTTGAGCAGGGAGCCTGTATCGCCCTGTTCAGCCTGGAGATGGCACGGGAACCACTGGTGCTGCGCCTGCTGGCAAGCGAGTCCGGGGTTGATAGCCGGCGGGTTCGTCTCGGGCTCCACAGCGAGGAGGAGGAGCGAAGAATCATGGAGGCTACGGGCAGGCTCTCCGAGGCATCCATCTTCATTGATGATTCCCCTCAGCTACGGGTGGTGGAGATGCGCAGCAAAGCCCGCCGTCTCTACTTCGAGCAGGGCGGCATTGACCTCATCATTGTTGACTATCTGCAGCTGATGCAGGGGGAAGGGAGGGGAGAAAACCGGGTGCAGGAGATAAGCTACATCTCCCGCTCCCTCAAGGGGATAGCCCGGGAGCTGAATACCCCCGTTATCGCCGTCTCCCAGCTCAGCCGGGCGGTGGAGTGGCGGTCATCACACCGGCCCCAGCTCTCCGACCTCCGCGAAAGCGGTAGCATTGAACAGGACGCCGATGTTGTCCTCTTCATCTACCGGGATGATGCCTACTACAACCGGGAGCAATGGGAGAGCCAGTACCCGGACAAGGAGTACCCGGAGGGCATCGCCGACATCATAGTCGCCAAGCACCGCAATGGCCCTACCGGACATGTCAGCCTGCGCTTCATTCCCAAGCTCGCCAAGTTTGAAAATATCACCAACGAAGAGCCGAGCCTGTTATGATGGAGCAGTTTAAGGGTTTCCCGGCCAGGATGCAATTCACCCCGCTACCCAACGCCTTCTTCAGCAGCCTGCTGCCCCAGATTGGCGATATTGCCGAGCTGAAGACAACCCTCCACGTCCTGGGGGTGCTCTACCGCAAGCGGGGCTACCCCCGCTTCGTCTCCCATGGCGAGCTTGTCGCCAGCAAGAGCCTGATGAGCAGCCTGAGCGGGATGGCAACGCCGCCGGAGGCGGTACTGCGCAGCGCCCTGGAGATGGCTACCCGGCGGGGGACATTCCTGCACCTGGTGGTGGATAGAGACGGCAAGACGGAGGATGCCTATCTTCTAAACGATGCCCCCAGCCGGCAGGCTATGGCTAGGATTGAGAGCGGCGATCTACCGCTCCCCGGGGTGAGGGGTGGGGCAGCCGCCCCGGCTCCCACCGAGGCGCCGCCGGATATTTTCACCATCTACGAGCAGAACGTCGGTATGTTGACCCCGATGATTGCCGAAGAGCTGCGTGAGGCTGAAAGGCTATACCCGGAGAGCTGGCTCCGGGCCGCTATCAAAGAGGCGGTAATCCCGAACAAGCGAAGCTGGAGATATATCGCCGCCATACTGGAACGCTGGGCGGCAGAAGGTAAAGGCAGTGGAACATATCAGCGAGATTCTGCAAAGAAGACAGACCCCGACAAATACGTCAAGGGCAAGTACGGGCACATGGTCCGGCGCTGAGGAGGAAGCCCCACCAGCCGCAGAGTGTCCTATCTGCAAAGGAGCTGGTTTTGTTCATCCCCTCCTGCCCTCCGGGAAGCCGGACTATACCCGGGTTATCGCCTGCCGCTGCACCAGGAAGGAGGCGGACAAGGAGCGCCAGTCCCGGCTGGAGCGCTACAGCAACCTCGGCTCACTGACCCGCTTCACCTTTGATAGCCTGCTCCCCGGGGGAATAGATGGCGACCCGGCTAACCAGAAGCGGTTTACCGCCGCCTC
>CAZFCV010000014.1:0-15871 GCA_964517985.1 uncultured Dehalococcoidales bacterium
GTTGGTCTGGTCCATAAATTGTGATAGCTGTGAGCCACCGAAGAACTCCCGAACCGCCGCCACCACCGGGCGGACGTTAATCAGGGCGTTGGGGGTGGCGGCATCAGTGCCGACTATGCTCATCCGTTCCCTGACTACCCGCTCCAGGCGCAGCAGCCCGTTACGGAACTGGGTCTGAATCAACTCGCCAACGGTGCGCACCCGGCGGTTCCCCAGGTGGTCAATATCGTCGGGGGTGTCTTCACCATTATTTACCATAATGATATGCCGGACTCCACCAGGTCTTCCCTGGTCAGGGAGCGCTCGGTCTCGGGCACATCAAGCCGCAGCCGCTTGTTTAGCTTGTGCCGGCCTACCTTGCCCAGGTCATAGCGCGAGGTGTTGAAAAACAGATTGTGCAGCAGCTTCCGGGCATTCTCAACGTTTGCCGGGTCACCGGGGCGGAGCTTTTTATAGATATCAAGCAGAGCCTCGGCTTCATCGCCAATCTGGGGCTCACGCTCCAGGGTTGACGGGATATAGTGATGCTCGGCGGAGCCGTCCTCCTTTGTGAAAAGCTCGGTTAGCGGCTGGTCTTTTCCATAGCCGATAGCCCGGAGCAGAGTGGTAATCGGAATCTTTCGCTTGCCGTCTATCTTGGCATAGATTACATCCCGGTTGCTGGTCTCAAATTCAAGCCAGGCCCCCCGGACCGGGATAAGCTTGGCAAAGCACAGCCGGCGGCCACTGGTGGCATCCTGCTCAACGGTGAAATAAACACCCGGGGAGCGGAGCAACTGGCTTACCACCACCCGCTCGGCACCGCTGGTAACAAAGGTGCCCTTGGCTGTCATCAGGGGGATATCGCCAAAGAATACCTCCTGCTCCTTGATTTCACCGGTCTCTTTAACCAGCAGCTGTGCCCGGACATAGAGCGGCGCTGAGTAGGTCAGGTCTCTCTGGCGGCACTCTTCCTCAGTGTGGCGCGGCGTGCGGAACTCATAGTCAGCAAAGCGAAGCTCCAGGCGATTGCCCGTAGAGTCTTCAATGGGAGATATCTCCTTCAGTAGCTGCTTGAGCCCCTCTTCCTGAAACCAGCGGAAGGAGTCCAGCTGAACCGTGATCAGACTGGGAACCTCCAGAATCCGCGGGGAGCGGGCATAAGATTTGCAGGCAACACGGGCTGCCCTACCGGTGGTCTTTGCTGGTAACATAGAAGCCATTTCTCACCTAACCCTCAAAAAGCATATCTATGGTCTGCATAGCGTGGTACATATTGAAATAAGACAGGTAAATGATGGAGAGCGTTAAACTAAAAGTCTTTGGGGGTCATCACTTTGCATTGCCGTAAAGATTAATTATACCGCTACTGTCAGCGCTTGTCAATAGCCCGTGGGGAACTTGGGCAAAAATTTCTGGCAAGCCCGCCACCACCCACTACAGAACAGTCTGGGGAAGGGTCTCCCCGATAAAACGGCGCTGCCCGCGGAGAAACTCCGCCGCCGCCATGGCTTGCTTCCCCTCCAGCTGCACCTCGGAGACCCCCAGGATACCCTCACCGCAGGCGACGCCAAAGGCGAGCCGCGGGCTCTCCGCAGCCGGGGTGAGCGCCACCACCTGCCCCGCCCCAGCCGCCCCGCACCCCGGCAGCGGCACCACCTCCAGGAGCCTGAGCTGCTTCCCCCGCCATCTGGTATAGCTGCCGGGCCACGGCTGAAAGGCGCGCACCCTCCGCCATATATCTACCGCCGACCGGTGCCAGTCAATCTCACCCTCCTCCTTGGTGATTTCGCCGCAATAGCTAGCCTCCGCTTCGTTCTGGGGCTCCGGGGTGATTTCTCCCCGCCCCCGGCGGAGGAGAACCTCCGGCAGCAACCGGGCGGCTACCTGGGAGAGCTTATCAGCAAGGGAGCCGGTAGTATCCCCGGTGGAGATGGCGAGCTGCGCCCGGGCAAGCAGCGGGCCGGTATCCAGCCCCCGGTCCATGAGCATAATGCTGACCCCGGCAAACTCATCACCAGCCAGAATAGCCGCCGCTACTGGCGAGGCGCCGCGGAATCGGGGTAGCAGCGAGGGGTGGATATTAATACACCCGTACCTCGGGATAGCCAGGACTGACGGTGGCAGGAGCTGACCGAAGGCGGCAACCACTATCACATCCGGGGCAAACCCGGCAAGCTGCGCCACCACCTCTGCCTGCCCCAGGGTAGCTGGCTGTAGCACGGGTAGCGCCCGGTCCTGGGCGGCCCTCTTCACCGGAGAAGACGCCAGAGGACGCCCCCTCCCCGCCATCCTATCCGGCTGGGTATAGACAGCAACCACCGGGTAGCCATCCAGGATAAGGTGCTCCAGCGGTGGGACAGCAAACCGGGGGGTGCCCATGAAGACTACTCGCACTCTAAACCTCCCCGAGCTAGATTGTAACATCAAATTTTTGGGGCAACAACCCCACCTGCTCCTGCCGACCCCAAAATTAAACAAGAAACCAAGCCCTACAGACCTCCCAAGGGAAAGCGGGGCTGAAAAACGGCCCGCAGCCATCCTCCAAAGCCTTGCCACGGCAAAAACCTAGCATGGTATTCTAGTAATATCCTTTTCGCCCGCCCACCACCACGCCGGAACCGGGAACACTACCACCCCAAGGGTGCTGATTATAGCCTTGCGAGCGGATTTTTTGCTTGCTATCGCGATTTGTGTTCGGGAAGAGTGATTGATGGATTGTAGTTCTGCGCAACAGATCTGGGAAGCTGCCCTGGGTGAGTTACAGGTGCAGGTCAGCAAGCAGAACTTCCGGACATGGCTGGAGAAGACGGTCGGTCTAAGCCTTGAAGATAACCAGCTCATCGTAGGTACCCCCAATACCTTTGTCACGGAATACCTGGACAAGAACCTGCGCTCGTTAATTGAAAAGACACTCCTTGGTCTCACCAACGGTGAGGCAAGGGTCGTCTTCCAGGTAGACGGTTGCTTCCGGGATTTACCGAGGCGTGATGCCCTGCCCGCCGCCGCCGCCAGCCGCTCCATGTTCAACACAAAATACACCTTTAGCTCTTTCGTTGCCGGTAGCTGCAACCAGCTAGCCCGTGATGCCGCCCTCGGAATTGCCGAAAATCCGGGGCAACGCTACAACCCGCTGTTTATCTACGGCGGGCCCGGCCTGGGCAAGACGCATCTACTGCACGCCATCGGTCACGCCGCCCTGGAGAAGCGCCTTAAGGTGCTTTGTGTCTGTGCCGAGCGGTTTACCAACGAATTTGTCTCTTCCCTCTACCAGCGAAAGACCGAGGAGTTCAACAACAAGTACCGCAATGTTGATATCCTGTTGATGGATGACATCCAGTTCCTCATCGGCAAGGAGCAGACCGAGGTAAGCTTCTTCCACGCCTTTAACGAGCTCCACATTGCCAACCGCCAGATTGTTGTTACCAGCGACCTCCCCCCTGGTTCCCTCCCCCTCTTACAGCAGCGGCTGCGCTCGCGGCTTGAGGGCGGGCTGACCGCGGTGGTGCACCCGCCCGACTTTGAAACGCGCCTGGCTATCCTGCAAGCGAAGGCAGGGCAGCAGGGGGCTAACCTCCCGCCGGCTGTCCTGGAGCTTATCGCCCGGCAGGCGGCGCAGAGCATAAGGCAGCTGGAGGGCTTGCTTAACCGGGTCACTGCCTATGCCGGACTGGTGGGGGGTTCGGTGACCCCGCAACTGGCGGCAAAAGCCATTGAGGCTATCGCCGACACTGCTTCCCGAGCCGCCACAGTCACGCCGGACATGGTCATAAAGGCGGTGGCGGAGAGTTACCGCCTGCCCTCCGCGGAGCTGCTGGCGCGGAAAAGGGACAAGCAAACCGCTCTGGCGCGGCAGGTGGCAATGTATCTCATAAGACAGGAGACCGGCTGCTCGCTGGCTCAAATCGGTCAGGCGCTGGGGGGCAGGGACCACGCCACGGTTTTACAGGCTTGTGGGAAGATTGCCAAAGAGATGGAGTCCTGCCGCTATCTGCGGTCCAAGATTGTTGATATCCAGCACAGAATCTGCTTCGGCTAGAGCCCGGGCAACACCCGGCCTCTTTTCCCCCACAACAGGCCAACACGCTGGCAGCAAACCCCGCAGAGCCAATGGTGGGTAACCCTGCCCCCTTTGTTGCTCGTTCCACCCCCCTTTATGCCCGAATTACCAACCGCTAGTCTTTCCCGGCATATACGGTTATAATTACTATTACCTAATATATAAGTACTGGAAGATGTTAGATAAGATAGACGTAATAGTAAGAGCGGGTGACGGAGGCAATGGGGCGGTGAGTTTCCGCCGGGAGAAGTTTGTCCCCTATGGCGGCCCTGACGGTGGTGATGGTGGTAAAGGCGGGGATGTGGTTATTGCCGTGGATGCAACGTTGACTGACCTCCGCCTGTTCAAGCACAAGAGGTATTACCGGGCGGGGAAGGGCGAGCCTGGAAAAGACAGCCGGAAGCATGGCCGGAATGGTGAAGTGCTGGAGCTGGCGGTCCCGGTTGGCACCGTGGTCTCCTACAAGACGCAGATTGGCGAAAAGACGGTGCTCGCTGACCTGGCTAAGCCCGGTGAGCGGGTGGTGGCGGCAAGGGGGGGGAAGGGCGGCAGGGGCAATGTCCACTTTGCTTCTTCCACGAACCAGGCGCCGCGGGTGGCGCAGAGGGGGGAACCCGGGGAAGAGCAGGCTTTAATACTGGAGGTCAGGCTAATTGCCGACGTTGGAATCATTGGTTTCCCCAATGCGGGGAAATCAACACTGCTGGCGGCGGCTTCCGCCGCCAAGCCCGAGATAGCTGGCTATGAATTCACCACCCGCAGCCCGGTTCTGGGGGTGGTTGAGGTGGGGCAGCAGGCATTTGTCCTGGCGGAGATTCCGGGACTGATTAGCGGGGCGCACCGTGGCCGCGGGCTGGGGCACGACTTCCTCCGCCACGTTAGCCGCACCAGGCTGCTCATCCACCTGATAGACGGGACGTCCCCGTCTCCGGTGGAGTCCATGATGCAGGTGAATGCCGAGCTCGGGCTTTATGATTCGGCTCTGGTGCAAAAGCGGCAGGTTGTCGCCGTAAACAAGATTGACCTCCCCGAGGTGCGGACCCGGCGGGCGGAGATAGAGGAGAGTTTTACCGCCATCGGGGTCGGGGTCTTTTTTATCTCGGCACAGGGTAAAGAGGGCGTTTCCGTGCTCATGTCGGAGGCGCTCAAGATGCTGGGCGAGCGCCGGCAGCCGGAGGTGACGGCGCCCCCGAAGCGGGTTTTCCATCCCCAGCCCAGGGTGGCTACACCTACCGTGCATAGGGATGGGGATACCTTTGTCGTGGTTGCCCCGGAGATGGAGCGCATCGCTGCCCGGATGGACGAGACCAGCCCCCTGCTCGGCGGGCAGCTAAAGAAGCCGCTGCAGCGGCTGGGGATTACCCGGGCTCTGACCCGTGCCGGGGTGAAGCCGGGGGACAGGGTGCGCTGCGGCAACCTGGAGTGGGAGTGGGACTAGGGTGAAGGTCGGTGTTATCGGCGGGACGTTCGACCCGATTCATAACGGGCATCTGGCTATCGCCGAAGAGGCAAGGGCACGGCTGGGACTGACTCAGGTTCTCTTCGTGCCCGCCGGTGTGCCGTGGCTTAAAGGGGACCGCCCGGTTTCGGCGGCTGAGCACCGCCGGGAGATGGTGCGGCTGGCTACTGGCGGCAGACCCTACTTCAGACTGTCCGCCGTGGATATTGACCGCCCCGGGCTAACCTATACCGTTGAGACCATCGCCGACCTGCAATCCCGGCTTGGTGCCGGCGCCGAATTATTCTTTATCCTCGGCTGGGGCAGCCTGTCCGAGCTCCCCCGGTGGCGTGAGCCGGGGAGACTTATCAAGATGTGCCGCCTGGTGGCGGTGCCCCGACCGGGCTACCCGCCCCCCGACCTCGCCTCCCTGGAGGCGGCTATCCCCGGTATCTCGCCGCGGGTGGAAATTCTGGACAAGCCGGAGGTGGATATCAGCGCCACGGAAATCAGGCGGAGGGTTGGGCAGGGGCTTTCCATTCACGACCTGGTCCCGGAGGATGTAGAGGGCTACATCAGGCAGCACCGGTTGTATCTCACCTAGCCCGGGGTTGGGGGCGGGCTCATCAGACATCCAGGTTCTTGACACTACGGGCGTGCGCCTGGATGAAGGCTTTGCGAGGCGGGACCTCGTCCCCCATCAGCATGTGGAATATCTGGTCCGCCTTGGCGGCATCGTCTATATTTACCGTAAGCAGGGTGCGGGTCTCCGGGTCCATGGTGGTCTCCCACAGCTGCTGGGCGCTCATCTCCCCCAGTCCCTTGTAGCGCTGGATGCTAACATTCTTGGCTTGTTTCAGATTGCCGAGCGCCGTCTCCTTTTCCTGCTCTGAGTAGACCCACTGCTGGAGCTTGGCGGCTCTGATGCGATAAAGAGGCGGCTGGGCGATGAACAGGTGCCCGCCGTTGATGAGCTCCACCATGTGGCGGAAGAAGAAGGTGAGAAGCAGGGTGCGAATGTGGGAGCCGTCAACATCAGCGTCGGTCATGATGATAATGTGGTGGTAGCGGAGCTTCGCCAGGTCAATATCGTCGTCTATGCCCGTCCCCAGGGCGGTAATGATGGCTCGTATCTCTTCATGGGAGAGCATCTTGTCCAGGGGAGCCTTCTCCACATTCAGGATTTTCCCCCGCAGGGGCAGGATAGCCTGGAAGTCCCGGTTCCGTCCCTGCTTGGCGGAGCCACCGGCGGAGGGGCCCTCCACCAGATACAGTTCACAGTTAGACGGCTCCTTATTCGAGCAGTCCGCCAGCTTCCCGGGCAGGGTGGCGGTCTCCAGGCTCCCCCGCTTCACAATCAGGTCGCGGGCTTTCCGGGCGGCTTCCCTGGCTTTGGCGGCGGTAAGACACTTATCAAGTATCCTCCGGGCTTCATCGGGGTGCTCCTCAAGATAGAGAGAGAGGTACTCGCCGACCACGCTCTCCACGACACTCTTTACCTCCAGGTTGCCCAGCTTAGCCTTGGTCTGCCCCTCAAACTGGGGCTCGGCGAGCTTGACACTGATGACCGCCGTCAGTCCCTCCCGGACGTCCTCGCCGACCAGGTTGGGCTCGTCCTCCTTGAGCACCTTGATCTTGTGGGCGTAGTCATTCAGCGCCCGGGTCAGGGCGGAGCGGAAACCGGTGACGTGAGTCCCCCCGTCAACGGTATTAACGCAGTTGGCAAAGCTGAAGACGGACTCGGTAAAGCCCTCGTTATACTGGAGCGCCGCTTCCACGATGGTGCTGTTGACTGCCTTGGAGAAGTAGATAGGCTGGTGGTGGCGGACGGCGCGCCCCCGGTTCAGGTGGCGAACGAAGCTGGAAATACCGCCCTCAAAGTAGAAGGTCGTTTCGTTTCCACCCCTTTCATCACTAAGATATATCTCCAGCCCCTGGTTGAGGTAAGCCATCTCGCGCAGGTGCTGGCTCAGGGTGTTAAAGCCGTAGTCCGCCTTGCCGAATATCTCTTTATCGGCAAGGAAGGAAACAGTGGTACCGGTCTCATCGGCTTCGCCGATTTCAACCACCCCCCCCTGGGGTATGCCGCGCTGGTATTCCTGCTCGTAGAGTTTGCCGTCACGCCTGATATTGACCTTGAGCCAGGTGGAGAGGGCGTTTACCACCGAGGCACCGACACCGTGCAAGCCGCCGGACACCTGGTAAACATTGCCGCCGAACTTGGCTCCGGCGTGTAGCGTGGTCATTACCGTCTCCAGGGCGGACATCTTGGTCACGGGGTGGACATCCACCGGGATACCCCGCCCGTCATCGGTAACGGTGACCACGCCATCCTCGGCAATGGTCGCCACAATCTTGCTGCAGCACCCCGCCATGGCTTCATCAATGCAGTTGTAGACGATTTCATAGACCAGGTGGTGCAGCCCCCGCTGGTCGGTGCTGCCGATGTACATACCCGGCCGGCGCCGTACCGCTTCCAGCCCTTCCAGGACCTGAATGTCTTCGGCGGTATACTCGTTATCCAGTGGTTCCGGGGATGGGGTATCCTGTGTCATGGTCGGTCTCCAGACTCCGCTAAAGGCAAGGGTGCAACCGGAATAGAGTTGGCGTTACTGAGTGTGAAAGTAAGTCCAGAGTAGCTCCTGTCCGTAGTGCGGGAGGCTACCGCAAGGCGAACTGTTCCGGGTAATAGAAAGGCAGCCATCAAGGTTATTATAGCACAATTTAGCCATGAGTTAAAGTCTGTGACGGGCGCTATCGGCGGGGGGCAGGGGTTATGTTGATGCCGTGGCGCCGGCTGCCCTATAATGGACTGGCGCCCTGGGGGGGAAACTATGCCGGTCGTACGCGATGTCCCTCTGTCTCTGAGTGCGGAGCAGGTGCTGTGTCGCCGGGGGGATGCCTATAGCGCCCGGCTCCAGCCACGCATGATAGACATCCTGCACGAGCTGCTGGCCACGGCGGGCGGGCTCCTGGAGCCTGCCTTCTCCTACGAGTGGCACCAGGTAGCTCAAGTCGGTGGTGACCGGATACACCTGGGTAATGGCACCGTGCTGCACAGCTCGCCGCTGGCGCAATCTCTGGCACGGGCTAGGGAGCTGGCGGCAGCGGTATGTACCATCGGTCCCGGGCTGGAAGAGCAGGTAGCGGTCTACTTTGCGCAGGACGAGCCGCTGCGGGGCTTGGTGCTGGATGATATCGGCAGTGTCGCCCTGGATTCCCTGACCACGGAGGCATGCCGGCTTATCGGGGAGGAGGCAACGTCACGGGGCTACCAGGCAAGCGGCTCCCTCAGCCCGGGCATGCCGGGCTGGTCGGTTGCCGAGCAGCACCAGCTATTGCCACTGGTGCCGGCGGAGCAGGTCGGCGTGCGCCTGACCTCCGGTGCCATGATGGCTCCGCGAAAGTCACTCTCCATGGTTATTGGTATGGGACCGGACATGCCCCGCTGGACTCAAGCCGGGGTCTGTGCCCGCTGCCCCTTACGGGAGACCTGTGCCTACAGGGTATCCGCCTGAGCCGGGCACATGATCCATAGTGGCGTTTGTTCAATCGGAACAGAGGCCCAATCTTACTGAGAAACGAAGTGGGATTTGAACCATTGCTATCTGTCAGCTTTGAGTTTTCTTCGCCAGAAATTTCGAAAATAAAGATTCACTGCCCAAAGGCTCCTAGAATTCCGGCGTACCATTCCAACTCTCCTCCAGATCGAGGGCAGGCTATAAAACTCGCGCCAAACCCAGTCACGCCGCTGTTGCAGTATCTCTCGCGACATTAACCTTGGTTCAAATACCACGTTAGACTCATACCGTGACCAGTCCTTGGTGACTATTCGCCCAGCCTTATCTAAGGATTCGTAGAAGGCGGTACCGGGATACGGTACAGGCCAGGCAAATTGAGCGCTCTCTAAACGCATTTTCTGGGCAAAGTGGAGGGTGCGTCTAAAAACCTCTTCATCGTCTTCATCTAAGCCCAAGATAAAGAAGCCGTGGATAGCAATGCCGTGGGAATGGATTTTCTTAATCACCGTTTCGTATTCATCGACTATATTGACCTTCTTGCCTACCGCAGCTAGATTGGCTGGGGATAGTGTCTCAAAACCAATGAACAAGTCCATACAGCCACTTGCAGCTGCCAGTTTGAGTAACTCGTCATTTCCTGCTACCGTGACCGAGGCCTGGGACACCCACTTGATTTTATAGGGAATAAGGGCACGAAAGAGTTCTTCAGCGAATTTGGGATTACCTACGATATTATCGTCAACGAAGGCAATAAATTCCTTCTGGTTTAGTGTTTCGATTTCCTTGAGGATTTCTTCTACCGGGCGGCAGCGATATGTATGGCCGAACAAAGAGGTAACCGAGCAGAAGGAGCAGGAATAGGGACAACCTCTAGTGGCTGAGAGCGTATTCCTGACATAATAAACTCCCTTGGCAAACAAGTCTCGCCTGGGCATAGGCAAGTTGACCAGGCTGGGCCGCTCACGCTGCCTATACACCTTTTGTAGCTTGTTTGCCTTGAAATCTTCAATCACATCTGACCAAATTCCTTCGGCTTCCCCGATGACTACAGCATCAGCATGCTGACCTGCCTCTTCGGGCAGAGCGCTAGGATGGGCACCTCCTAAGATAATCTTTACTCCCCTTGCCCTGAAGTTATCGGCAATCTCGTAGGCACGTGGCGCCGTGACAGTAAGTGCCGTGATCCCCAATATATTGATTTCCTTTTGAAAATCAATATCTGTGACATTCTCGTCCGTTAAGGAAACTTCGACCTCTGGTGGAGTTACCGCAGCGACCATCGCCAGACCGAGGGGTGGGATTAAACCCTTCTTCCGCCTTCGAATATTCTCTTGTGTAGCAGGGACGATTAGCTCTAGTTTCACAAGTATGCTTCCTCCTAAGGCTATGTAGCGACATCCTATACTAAACCAACCTCACCTGCAATAGAGAACCTGACAACGGTTTACGTTCTAAAATGGGTTGTTTTGAGCCTACCTGAAGAGGGTGAAAATTGTTAGGAAAAGTGAGGTTTTGTACAGTTGACTTTGGAAATCGGATATAGTATTCTTACGACCAGATTACTGCTGGCCTCATACGCACCCGTACACAGCTGAGAATCAGAAGACTAGGGGGTTGGGTGGAAGTGGAAAGGTTGAGGGAGAGGGGCTCGAACATCCGCCAAGATTGGCGCAGTTTGAGCCCCTTAACTTTTGTAGCTGTTACGGCCTGCGGCGGGAATCTTGGGAACGCAGTCAGGGGCGTGCTTCCGGGGGGCGCAGGTGAATAACAAGTGGTGCCAGCTACTCTGTGGCTGGCAGTCCTACACCGGGGCTGTCCCTGCCGCTTTTCGTTCTCTGGCTTTCGCTTTAGCCATTACCCGCATATTTCTTCCTGCCACAACCTCCTACCTTACCTTACCAGCATCTGTTCTCGTTATCTCTGTTGGCATCTACACGTTGCTAAAGGTAGTAATGCCCGTCCAATGGCCCCGGCGAGCCTTATTCAACTCAGCGGCGTTCGCCGCTGATATCGCGGTATGCATCGCTCTGATTATATTTACCGGCGGGCTTCACAGCCCCTTCCTTGTTTACACGCTGACTCCGGTGCTAACAGCCGCCTTGCTTTGGGAGCAGAGGGTGACCTACAGCATTGCCGCGCTATCAGTAGTTTATGTAATTGGTGCTCATCTGGGCAATCCCTTCTTTCCTGTGCAACCAGGTCTTTCCGAGCTAGGCTTTTTGGCAGTCTACATCATAGCTATTTGCCTGACCAGCGTACTCCCCTACCTTATCAACGCTAACCTCAGGGAGCGGTTACAGTCTCAATATATACTTACCGAACGGCAGCGGTTGTCACATGAAGTCCATGACGGAATTGCGCAAATGGTACTGGCTCTACGCTGGCAAATCCAGCTCGTTCGCCAGCGCCTGCTGGAAATGGGCGTTGACCTGGAAGAAGTAAGACAACTGGAAAAGCTGGCTGATAAAGCCCGGGAGGATGTAAGAGAGTCTCTGGAACTGCTTCGTAGCTACACCGGTAACAGCGGCTTTCTGTCCTACCTTAAAGACTACCTGGAACGCCTCAGGCAAGCTCAAGATATAGACTTTCACCTTGATGCTGATACCGATGCTCTCCATCTGGAAGGTCAAATTGGCCTTGAGCTACTCTGCATCTGCCAGGAAGCACTGACCAACGTTAGAAAACACTCCGCAGCTCACCATGTCTACATCGGCCTTCAAACTGTGAACAACCACCTTGCGGTGAGCATTGCTGATGACGGCTGTGGCTTTGATGCCCTGGCTTATTACCACGGGCGCACCGGGGCTGCCGGTCAGGGTCTAGCTATCATGCGAGAGCGAGCCGAGTCTGTAAGCGGCAAATTCCGGGTGCTCAGTATGCCGGGACGGGGCACCGAGGTTCAGGTGGAGGTGCCGTTTGCTCTCCACCGAGGCAGGTTATGGCGGAACCGATAAGGGTATTGATTGCTGACGACCATGCTGTTGTACGTGCCGGACTAACAAAGATACTGGCGAGTGAGCCGGATATCACCATCGTCGGCGAGGCGGGAGACGGCTTTGAGGCTATAAACAAAGCCCTGGAACTGAAGCCGGACGTTATTCTCATGGACATTTTTATGCCCCGGTGCAGCGGCCTGGAAGCTACGATAAGAATAAAAGAGACTCTCTCCGATGCCAGAGTCCTCGTCCTGACCATCTCCGACCGGGAAGAGGACTTATTTCAGGCGCTCCGGCTTGGCGCACAGGGCTATCTCTTAAAGAGTGGCACCATCACCGAATTAACCGATGGAATCCGAATGACTGCCACCGGCGAAGCGATGCTGACCCCGCATATTGCCACCCGGCTGGTAGCCGAGTTCCGGGGGAAGACTGAAAAACCTACCCTCAGCTCCAGGGAAATGGAGGTCTTACAGTTGCTGGCTGATGGCTTAAAGAACACCGAGATTGCCCAACGCCTGTTTATCGGTGAAAGCACGGTGAGAACCTATCTCCACCGCCTTCTGGCTAAGCTGCACCTGAGAAACCGGGCGGAGGCTACCGCCTATGCCATCCGCTACCATCTGACAGGCAAGCCCTTCTAAATCCACCTGTCAACCCTGACTCCCGTATTTCCCGCCTCTTTTCCGGGAAACGCTGTCCCCCACTTAAACTCGGCACAGGCAAGCCCTTGTTGTTATGCACCCTGCCCCCCGGCGGTGCTTTTCGTGACACGATTCCGTGACACAAAATCATCGTTTCGCTTAACCCAAAATCACTACTTTGGCGACAGACATAGCAGGACGCACCTGTTAGGCTTGATTCAGCCCTGGTCGATTCCCCAGAGGAGGATAAGCCTTTGGTGAAGGGTGGTGAGATTAAAAATCCCGAAGGAAAGGGGGAGAAAAGGAAATGCGAAAGATACTTATGAGCCTGCTCACCATTGCCGTGGTTGGTGCCCTCATCAGCGGCGGGGCTATCGCCTACTTCAGCGACATTGAGAGCACGGGGGATTCCCCCGACAGCCCGAACGTGCTAGCCACCGGCTTTTTGGAGCTTGACGGGATAGAGGATTCATTCACTGTGGAGGATTTAAAGCCCTGTGAAGTCGGCTATGGCTCCATTAACATCACTGTCAACCCGGATAGCAATTCGGGCAACGGCTGGGTGCACATCTACGACATCGTATCAAGCAGCGAGGGTCTGACGGGCGGAGAGAAGGTCTGTGACCCCGGCGAAGAGATTAACGACATCCAGGACTGGATGACTCTGGATCTGAGAAAGTGGCAGGGTACCGATGACACCTGGATTATCCTCCCTGAAGAAGACATCAAACTGAGCTGTGCCGAGTGCTTCTGGATACCAATCGGTCAGCTGGATTCCGGTGTGACATACGAGCTCGAGTTCAGCTTCCACCTCCAGCCGGAGACCGGCGACTGCTACCAGAGCGACACATGCTGGTTTGATGTTGAGGTGATGCTTACCCAGCTGGGCGCTCCCGGGCCCGCGCCCCAGCTCCCGCAGGGGATGGGCACCGTCCGCCTGGAGGACAAATCAGCGCCCGACTGGCAGCCCAAGTGGAACAATGCCACCTACGGCGTCCTCAACTACTGGGTTGAGGAGACCACCAGCGGCACCTTCTACGGCAAGCTGATTGCCAAGGGGCTGAATGCAAATACCTGGTACCAGGTAACCCTGAACAGCCAGCCACTGGATGGCGACCCGACGCCAACTCAGATGGCGAATGCCGGGCTAGCAGCCAGCGCTGCGCCCGGTCACTGGGGCGCCACCTGGGAAGGCGGCTGGTACACCGGTGCGGCAGCCCTGCAAACCTCGGGGGGTACCGGTGACGAAGGCGTCTACAACATCGTAATGGATGCCGTCACCGACGGAAGCGGTAACATGACCATCATGTTCAACAGCGAGGACTTTATGTCCAGCGGCAGCTACAACGACGTGAAGGTCATCGTCAAGGAGTACCAGCTTACCGGAAGCCCGGTAACAACTGGTGATGCGGCAGACGCTGATGCCCTGGAGACATTAATTATAGCCAGCTGGGGAGGCGGCGGAGTGAGCATGGTCGGCAAGATTATGGAGGTTGCGGCTATTAGCTTCACCATCCCCTGAGGTGACAAGAGGCATACAGTGGAGTGACGGGGCGGGGGGAGGAACCCCGCCCCTGTCACCGCAAAGTGATGCATATGAGGTAGTGAAGAGATGAGAAGGATTCTAAAAGGATTGGGCATAGCCCTTCTCGCTGTGCTGGTTATTGGCGGTGCTGTTTTCGCCTATACAGCGATAACGGTCACCTCCGAGGTTGAGGTGAAGGAGCCAATCAGCATATTCTCGGTGGAAGGCGACGGCACTTTTGACAGCGGCACCGGGACCTGGAACATCGGTGAAATCTACCCGCTGGATAACCCGGCACTCACCATTATCCTCTCCAATGCCTCGTCGGGCACGATTACGCTGAACCTGGCTGCCAGCCCGGCATCTCTTGATGGCGGCAACCTCACCTTCAACTTTGATAACGAGATACTTGAGGTGCCAGCGGGCGGGACAGCCACCGTTACCCTTACTGCCAATACCACTCAAAGTCTGGCACCGGGAAGTTACTCAACCGAAGTGACTGTTGAACGCTAGGTTGCTTTGAGGAGGGGGCTACGAGCAAGAGAACCCTGGTCCTGATAGCAGCGGTGCTGCTGCTGCTGGCTGTCGGCTCTGTTGAGGCGGGTAGTAGAGCCTATTTTATGGATACCGAGACGGCTACTACCAACGTCTGCATCGCTGGAACCTGGGAATCGCTAAAAATAGACAGCGTCAGCGGTGACGGCGAGTGGAACAGCCCTCACTGGGTGGTGAGCATGTATGCCAGCGAGCAGAAGGCAACTACCATCACCTTCGCCAACCCCTCACCGGCTGACATTACCATAACCCTGACCGCTTCTCCAGCGTTTTATGACGACGGGAACCTGGCCTTCGGCTTTGATAAATCGACCCTCGTCGTCCCCGGGAAAGGAAAAGCCAGCGTAGTCTTCTGGGTTCGGACCGAGCAGAGCGTGGCGCCAGGCTCTTATTTTACCACTGTCACCATTGAACGCTAAATCACTTTCTAACGCACTTATCCTTTGTTATGTAACGGGCGGAGAGCAATGAAACGAGCACTTGTCTGGTCGGTCAATATTATTCTTATTTGGCTCTTGCTTGTAGTAGTGGCTCTTTTTGTGCTGCCGCGCATTAGTAGCTGGCGCTTTGATACTGTTCTGTCAGGGAGCATGGAACCGGCTATGTCCACGGGTGGAGTGGCGGTCATAATGCCCGTTAATTCATCTGATATTAGTGCGGGAGAGGTTATCGCCTATCGCCTGGAAGGAGTTGTTATCACCCATCGTGTGATAGAGGTTACAAATAATCAGGGCACGCATTCATTCATTACCAAAGGTGACGCCAATGAAAACCCTGACCCCTCACCGGTGCCAGCCGAAAATGTAGTGGGCAGGGTTGTTTTTGATATGCCTTACCTCGGCTATCTGGCCGCCTTCATCAGGACAGGACCAGGTTTTATGCTAGCCATCTTTCTTCCCGGGCTGGCTATTATCGGGCTGGAACTTCAGAACATGTGGCGGGCTTGCCGTCCGAAGCTAACCTAGTTTTGTTGGTAGCGCATACGGGATTCGAACCCGTGATCTCTGCCTTGAGAGGGCAGTGTCCTAGGCCGCTAGACGAATGCGCCCCACAAATACCGGTGGCGCCAGCACATTTTCACCCTGTTGCGCCGGCACCATGCCATTATATCAATTTGACCGCACTGGGGCAAGGCGGGTATTTTTCTACCCCACCCCCTTCTTTCCCCGTCTCCTTCAAAGGAGAGGGGACTTCGTCCCTTTAAACCAGCCGT
>CAZFCV010000015.1:0-14157 GCA_964517985.1 uncultured Dehalococcoidales bacterium
ATCGACGGACAAGTTTTCTAGTTGCTCAAGATTATATTGGAGGGCACTTACAATCTCCCGGTAAGGGCGCCGCTTGGGGAGCATGAAGTAGGCATAAAGGCTACCGATTATCACACCAAAAAAGGCAATCGTACTGAAAATTGACCAAATTGTACCAATTAACATCCCGGAGGCAGTAATCGGTCCCGGGCTATTAGCACCTTGCGTTTGCATAGCTGTGAAGGTCCACCATAAAGCATAACCATAGGAATTTATCTGTTCGTTTACTCCCCGCTCAGCAAGATAAACACCCCAAGATGAGAGTAGCCAAAGCCCGATAAGAGCAAGAAGCAACGGTATTAGAGGCGTTTCGGTGGCCATCTGCCTGAGAAACCTAAAAACCCTTGGCATGTCCGGAGTGATGCGGAGCCTTCGGCGAGGCCTTCGCCTACGGATACGGAGCACCTTGTCTCCTCGTAGTAGCGGTGTTAGTTCTTCCGGCGTTTCTTCGTCTTTCATCTCCAATGACCTCCTCTTCCTCATTTAATTTTACATGCTCACTTCACTTGCTGGATTCTACCGATTCCTTCCTCTTTCGTCAAAGTCTGATTCTCACGCCCAGTTCTAGGTTGTTGCTGTGCCAGTAATCGGTGAAGCCTTGAAGGGTTCCCAGAAGAAACCGAGGGCGTAGTAGACGGAGGAACCGACGTTCCCGTAACCAGCACTGAACAGGGCGGGGACTCCTAGTATTCGTCGCAGGCGGTAGCGTTTGATTCGTCTGGGGCGAAAAATCTTGTCACCGGGCTTGGGTTGCCAGTTGCTTGACATCACTCGTTCATATTGTCATTCTACTACTTAACTGGGCAATTTTAGGCTTCTTCCCCTCCCCATGTCAACTGGCGGATAACTTGACAATTATTAGTATCTTCTCTAAACTGGTAGTGTGGTGGAAGCAGTGACTTGGCGAGGGCGCAAATTGCCCCCTGAGTATTTGCGGAAGGCTTTTGGCTTTAAGTCTCCCCATTCGGGCAGTAAGGAGAGGACCCTCTTTTTTCTGCCCCGTTTTTTGACCCCCATCGTTCTATCATTTCCTAACGCTTGCTGGCAAAGGAGGTCTCTCTTTGGTTAAGTTTTCTTTTATTCCCAAGGAGAAGAAGTTTTTTGATTTTTTTGAGCAGGATGCCCAGAATATGGTACGGGCGGCACAGGAGCTGAAGGGCATGGTTGATAACTGGGAGGATGCCCCTCAAAGTGCGGCGGCGATAACCGAGCTGGAACACCAGGGGGATACCATAACCCACCAGATTATTGCCCAGTTACACCGTACCTTTATTACCCCCTTTGACAGAGAGGATATCGCTATGATGGCGCATGCCCTGGATGACGTGACCGATTTTATTCACGCCACGGCGGATTCCATGCTCATATACCGGATTGAGCAGCCCAGCCAGAGGGCTAAGGAGCTGGCGGATATCATTGTGCAGGCGGCGATTGAGGTGGAAAAGGCGATGCCCAAGCTGCGGCGCGGCAGTGAATTAAAACAGGTTCTCCAGCATTGTGTTGAGATTAACCGGCTGGAGAATATGGCGGACAGGGTGTTTCGCTCCGCGCTCGCCGAGCTGTTTGATGACTCTATGGATATAGCTAGTGTTATCAAGTGGCGCGAGATTTACGAGCATATGGAGAGTGCTACGGATAGGTGTGAGGACGTGGCTAATGTCCTTGAAGGGATAGCCCTCAAGCATGCCTGATACTTACCTTTGGCTCCTTCTGCTGGTTATTACCCTGGCGGTCGGCTTCGGGCTGGTTAATGGCTTCAACGATGCCGCTAACGCCATTGCCACCGTTATCGGCACCCGTGTTCTTTCCCCCCGGAATGCCATAATAATGGCTTCCATTCTCAATTTTGCCGGTGCCGCCACCGGTCTGGAGGTAGCCAAGACTATCGGCAAGGGGATCCTGGTCCCGGAAGCAATCTCCTATCTGACGGTGATTGCCGCCCTGGCTTCGGTCATTATCTGGACGAGCCTGGCTACTTACTACGGGCTACCGGTGAGCCTGACCCATGGCTTTATTGCTGCGCTGGCGGCGGCGGGTATGGCAGTAGCCGGCAGCGGGGCGGTAGCCTGGAATGTGATGCAGAGGGTTTTAGCGGCGGTGGTTACCGCTCCGGTGCTGGGTTTTATTGGTGGCTTTGCCCTGCTGGTCTTGCTTTTCTGGCTGTTCCGGCGAAGCCTTCCCGATAAGATGCGCGGCTTCTTCAGCAATCTACAGATACTCTCGGCCGCTTTTATGGCATATAGCCACGGCAAGAATGACGGGCAGATGCCGATAGGCATCATGGCTATGGCGCTGGTGATTTATTACCAGCAGATCGGGCAGTCTGCACAGGCGGCGGCGGTGTGGGAGGAGATTCAGTTCGGCAGCCTGTGGTGGGTAGTAGTTCTCTCGGCACTGGCAATTAGCTCCGGCATGGCTATTGGTGGCTGGCGGGTTATCAAGACACTGGGCTTAAGGGTTACCACCCTCCGCCCGGTTCATGGCTTTGCCGCTCAAACGGCGGCGGCGGGTGTTATTGAGACGGCTTCCCATCTGGGTATCCCGGTGAGCACCACCCACTGCATAAGCAGTGCCGTTATGGGGGTGGGGGCGACGCGGCGCTTCTCCGCGGTGCGCTGGGGGGTGGCGGGTAACATTGTTACTGCCTGGGTACTGACCTTCCCCATCTGTGGCGGGCTGGGTTACCTTTTTGCCTGGTCACTCAAGCTTGTTGTCTAGACAGATTTAGAGCTCAATTTCCCGGGGGATAACCCGGCACTTCTCGGCGGTGATGATAGCCTCAATCTGGGAAACGGCTCCGTCAATCTCATCCTGCCGGTTCACCACGACATAGTCAAACCGGGGCAGCTGTGCTAGCTCCGCCTCGGCGGTGCTCAGGCGGAGGGCAAGGTCAAAGGACGATTCCGTGTGGCGCTGCTTGAGCCTGTGGGCAAGCTCTCCCGGTGACGGGGAAGTCAGGAAAACCAGTACTGCCTGCGGTATGAGTTTTTTAATGGTGGCTGCCCCCTGGATATCAACCTTCACGATAACATCCTGCCCCCTGTCCAGGGCTTGCTTAACCGGCAGCTTGGGCACGCCATACCAGTTGCCGTAGACCTCCGCCCACTCCAGCAGTTCCCCACCGGCAATCATTTCCGGGAACTTTTCTGCCGGGACAAAGTGGTAGTCTCTCATGTCCTGTTCCCCGGGGCGCATGGTCCGCGTGGTTAGCGTGGTGATGTACTCAATGGGGTAGCCCGTTTCCCTCATCCTGGTCAGGACGGCGTCCTTGCCGGCTCCTGATGGACCGGAGATGACGATAAGCAGCGGTGTCGCCGGCAGGTTGAGGGCGGGCTTTTTCTCAGGGTAGCGCTTTTTCATCGACTGGCTCTGGTCTTAGCAGATAATCCCCTCGGCCGGTCTGTAACCGGCCGGCAATCGTTTCCGGGGCAAGCGCTGCCAGAACAACGTGTCCGCTATCGGTGAAGATAACCGCCTTGGTTCTCCTCCCGTTGGTCATATCAATTAAGAGCCCCTTGTTTCGCCCTTCCTGAATGGTGCGTTTGGTCGGTGCTGAATTTGGGGAAGCGATGGCAATAGCTCTGTTCATAGCCAGTATATTGCCAAAGCCAATGTGAACTAGTTCAACGGTCATTATTGCTACCTCGGAAGATTATTTTATTTATTTAGATAACGAAGCCGGGCAATTCGGGCTGGTTAACCCTGTTACCTGTTTCGTGTGGTTGTCTTACTATGGTTACGTTTAATTTTTTTTGCTATGCCGCTGGCGCTATCACCCCCCTCCCGTTTTTGTGATGCTATATATCTTATACCCTCAGCGGCAATTAGGCAATGGGGTAATGGGGCAAAATGGGCAAAAATAAAAAAATCGCCCCCCAAAAATAGGGTAGGGGTGGCTGGCGGTGGTGGACTGGCGTTTAGCAGCCGCCCTGTGCCCTTGCACTATGGCTCATTTGGTGATAAATTATACTGCGGATGGCGATTGATTATTATTATGCTCTTGCCTTGCTTCTGCGTCCGGTATCCCGCCCGGCAAAAGGCCGGATTTTTTTCTGGTAATTTAGCGGCTAGCCGGCATTTATAAATATTAGAGGGGTATGGAATAGCGTGGTTACCCTGAGCATTGATGGCAAGCGGGTTAGTGTAGATGAGGGCGTGACCCTGCTTGAGGCAGCCCGGGAGGCGGGCATATACATACCGACCCTGTGTTATCACCCCAGCCTGCCCCCCGATGGCTCCTGCGAGCTGTGTCAGGTTGAAGTCAAGGGCAGGCAGGATTCCCCCCTCGCCTGCGAAACCCATGTCGCCGGGGGTATGGTGGTTCACACCGATACCCCGCGGCTCCGGTCACAGCAGCTTGACGCCCTGAAGCGAATCCTGTCTCGCCATCCCTGTGCCTGTCTTACCTGCTGGCGCCGGCAGCGCTGCCAGCCCTATGATATCTGTCTGCGCAACGTGGTGGTGACCCAGCGCTGTGTCCTCTGCCCCAAAAATGGGAGCTGCGAGCTGCAGCAGGTGGTGGACTTCTTCGGGCTGGAGGGGGATGAGTTCACCTATAGCTACCGGGGTCTGCCGGTAGATACGGAAAACCCGCTCTTTGACCGGGACTATAACTTCTGCATCGGGTGCAGCCGCTGTGTCCGCATGTGCGAGGGAGTGCGCGGTATCGGGGCAATCAAGATGATTGAGCGTGACGGCGAGCGGATACCGGCACCAGCCAACGATGAATCGCTGCTCGGCTCCGGCTGCCGCTATTGCAGCGCCTGCGTGGAGGTCTGCCCCACCAGTGCCCTCATGGATAAGGCGGCGAAGTGGGACTTTGCCATTGACCGCGAAGCCGTGGCGGTGCCCTGCCACTACGCCTGCCCGGCGGGGATTGACGTCCCCCTCTATGTTTATCTTGCCCAGGAGGGGAAGTTCGCCGACTCCCTGGCGGTAATCAGGGAGAAGGTCCCCTTCCCCGGGGTGCTGGGGCGGGTCTGCATCCACCCCTGTGAGGAAGCCCGCCGGCGGGGCAAGCTGAATGACCCCATCTCCATCAAGTTCCTGAAGAGGTTTGTTGCCGACCGTGACAGCGGCGAGTGGAAGCAATATTCGGTGAGGCTGCCGCCGACCGGCAGGAAGATAGCTGTGGTCGGCTCCGGTCCCGCCGGGCTGACCGCTGCCTACTACCTGGCGAAGCTGGGGCATTCGGTCACCGTCTTTGAGGAGCTGCCCCTGGCGGGCGGCATGATGCGCGTTGGTATCCCCGACTACCGCCTGCCCAAGGATGTGCTGGATGCCGAGCTCGCCGAGATAGAGAGTGCCGGGGTTGATATCCGGTTGAGCACGCGGGTTGGCTCCATTGATAGCCTCTTTGAGCAGGGCTACGAGGCGGTTTTCCTCGGTCTCGGTGCCCACCGTGGCACCAAGCCGGGGGTGGAGGGTGAGGACAGCCCCGGTGTCGCTGATGGTGCCAGCTTCCTGAGAAAGGTCGCCCTTGGCGAGAAGGTCAGGGTGGGGGACAGGGTAGCCGTGATCGGGGGCGGCAATGTGGCGATAGACAGCGCCCGCACCGCCCTTCGCCTTGGCGCCCGGCAGGTGACCATTGTCTACCGCCGCACCATGGCGGAGATGCCCGCCAGTGCCGAGGAGGTTGAGGGTGCCATTGAGGAGGGGGTGGAGATGAGCCTCCTGGCGGCACCGGTGAAAATCAGCCAGGACGGCAGTCACCCGACACTGGTCTGCACCCGCATGGAGCTTGGCGAGCCGGACGCCAGCGGGCGGCGCCGCCCCATACCCATCAAGGGCAGCGAGTTCTCCCGGGAGTTTGATTTAATCATAGCCGCCATCGGGCAGGTCCCCGATGTCCCGGAGGCGTTCAATCTGAAGCTGGGCAGGGGCAACACCATCCTGGCAAACGCCGAGACACAGGAAACGAATATACCCGGTGTCTGGACGGGCGGTGACTGCCACACCGGCCCCGACTCCGTGATACGGGCGATAGCTGCCGGCAGGAGAGCCGCTATCTCCATTGACCTCTATCTTGGCGGCAGGGGCGTTATTGACGAGGAGCTGACCAAAGAGCGCCAGTTCGGCATGTGTGCTGGCAAAGAGGATGATTTTGTTCAGCGCCCCCGCGTTGCCATGCCCTGCCTGGAACCCAAAAAGCGAGCCGGCTTCACCGAGGTGGAAACCGGCTTCAGTGAAGAAGAAGCGGTGCGGGAAGCCCGGCGCTGCTTCCAGTGCGGCGTCCGGCTGCAAATCCCCCCCGTCCCCCCGCCCCCAACCAAAGCCGGGAAAACCCCCGCCGAAGCCGTTAAATAATGCTGTTTTTTGATAGTCAAGATATGAATTGGCGGCGCATTTGCGCCGCCTTTCTTTTAACTGCTTGGAGGACGGGGGGGATGGGTTGGGGCAAGTGATGCTAGGCTATTAGACTATATGGTATTTCTATATTCTCCAGATTTTGTGCTTCGTGGTAGAACTGGTTATAGAGAGAAAGTGGTATAAACACAATGTCGTCATGTGAGTAGGCATTCGCATCTTTGGCAAGTTGGTTAGCCTCCTCCTTGGTGCTAATTACTATGGCCTTTGGCTTATGACCGTAATTTGACTCTGGGGGAATACAGCTTGCGTCAAGTTCTGCCCATTGCTTCGCAGCTTCTATCATGGTTTTGCCAGTGCTCTCTATCGTTTGAAAACCATAGAGAACTCGCTCGAGGGATGGATATAGAAGCGTTTGGCGTTTACCTTGTGCCTCGACCACAAACCCATTTATGCCAGCCTTATCACGCGAAATATCTACGATGCGGCCATGCTTACTCTTAATCTTTGTAAACTGACCGACATCAATAAAATGCATAAGTAGAACCTCTACCTCCATTAGCGCAAACCGACAATTATGGGCAATAGGCCAAACAGCAGGAGGTGGGACTAAGGGGCTCGTTTCTTCTAAAGCACGTGCGTGGCATCCGAGGGAGACAGTCTCGAATTTTGATATAATGGTTCGTACCTGCTGTGGTATTTCGTCGTGCTCCTTATCAGCCAAATATGCCCATACTATGTCATTGTCGCTCGTAATGCCCAGACCCTCTCCGTCTACAAGTGCCTCTTTAACTGCCTGATTTACAGCTTCCCAAGTGAATTCAGCTTCCACAGATGTCTCAAGCTTTAAACTGGTTCGCTCTTCTCCATATAATCTTGCCTTTCCGGTATAAAGGTACTTCGTTACCTGCAGTGCGCGGCTTAACTGTCGACCGGTGCGACCGTGTATTAGCTGCCCGGGTTTAGGGTTAGCCTTACATTCACATATAATAGGTCGTTCAGGATCATGGCAATTAATGATGTCGCCTATTTTGATGCAATTAGTTATGTCTGCGACCAATATAGGTGTGCCGGCCTCTGCATATTTCTTTGCCAGTTTTAGCGTATGCTGAAAGCTTCTACCTTGCCCTGTAAGTGACGGCGGTTTTGCTGGATTCTTGGCTAGCTGACGGATGGTATGTGGTGATAGCAAGCGCCAGACTATTGCATCGCCGTAACATCGCAGAAGGTTTATATGCCATTTGTGTTCGCCTGTTTTATCTCTCTGTGCAACTCGTTCGGATTTTTGGATTTGTGTGGCGATGGCTGACTGCAGTTTAAACAGAGCTTTTGGAGTATCTGCCATCTCCAATTGCTCAAATATGGTGTGCCGAATAGCGCGTAAGCGTTCTCTAATAGTCATTCGGGATTTACTATCTGGTTACTAATGTAGATAGGCTCCTTCATGATATATTTTACCATGGGCAGCCATGTATTCAAAGGAAAAACCCTTGTATCAGGAGTATCCAAGAGGGGCGGAAGCCCCTCTTTTTATCTCTTCCCCCTCTCCTTGATAGGAGAGGGGGACAAAGGGGGTGAGGTAGATAAAAAATCTTTCCTTTAGCCCGAAACTCTAGTAGAATGGGCATGATATGAAGGAGCGGGCAACCCCTATCCGCCAGCAGTACCTCAGGATTAAGCGGCAGCATCCCCGGGCTATCGTCCTCTTCCGCCTCGGCGATTTCTACGAGACCTTTGACGAGGATGCCAGAATCGCCTCCCGGGAGCTGGAGATTGTCCTCACCTCCAGGGAGATGGGGAAGGGGCACCGCGTGCCCATGGCGGGCATCCCCTACCATGCCCTGGATAACTACCTGGCGAGGCTGATTAGCCGCGGCTACAGGGTGGCTATCTGCGAGCAGGTGACCAAGCCCGAAGAGGGCAAGGGGCTGGTGCAGCGCGAGGTCGTCCGGGTGGTGACGCCGGGGACGGTGGTTGAGCCCAGCCTTCTTGACAGCAAGGAAAATAACTATCTGGCAAGCGTGGTGGTGGGTGGGGGGGCGGTGGGGATTGCCTATATTGACATAACAACCAGCGAGTTTGCCACCACCCAGCTCCCCCCGGAGCGGGCGGCTGCCGAGCTGGAGCGGCTCAAGCCCTCGGAGGTTATTGCCGCCGGCAGTGCGGAGCTTTCCGGGCTGGGGGTGGGGGTGCCGCTAAGCCGTCTTGACGACTACTGGTTTGAGCTTGAGGTTGCCCGGGGCACGCTGCTTGACCACTTTGGCGTGGCTTCCCTTGATGGCTATGGCTGCGGGCACCTCCCTCTGGCAATAATCGCCGCCGGCTCTATCCTCCGCTACCTTCAGGAGACCCAGAAAGCGGCGCTGGCACCGGTGACCCGCCTTGCCACCTACTCCACCGGCTCCTTTATGGCGCTGGACGAGCAGACGCGGAGCAACCTGGAGATTCTCCGCAGCAGCCGGTCGGGAGGCGCCGATGGCTCCCTCCTCTCCGTTATTGACCTCACCCGGACGGCGATGGGGGGCAGGGTGCTCAAGCGGTGGCTGGGGCAGCCTCTCCTTGACATAACGGGGCTGGTCCGGAGGCAGGACGCTGTCGGCTGGTTCCATGGTAATACCCTGGCGCGCCGTCAGGTCATGGACGGGCTGGGTGAGGTGGCGGATATGGAGCGGCTGATAAACCGGGTGAGGGGCGGTATCGCCACCCCCCGCGAGCTGGTCGCCCTCCGCCGCAGCCTGGAGGCAATACCCGGGCTCAAGCAGATGCTCGGCGATGATGGGGCAGTAGGCTGGCTCCGGGATGAGCTGAAGCCGCGCCCGGATGTTATCGCCCTGATTGCCGGGGCAATCGCGGAGCAGCCGCCGGCGGCACTGGACGGTGGCGGGGTGATAAGGGAGGGGTTCTCCCCGGAGCTGGATGACCTCCGCCAGTCAGCCCGGGATGCCCGGCGCTACCTGGCAAATCTGGAACGCCAGGAGCGGGAGCGGACGGGCATCAAATCCCTCAAGGTGGGCTATAACCGGGTCTTCGGCTACTATATTGAGGTATCCAATCCCAACCTGGGGCAGGTGCCTCAAGACTATATCAGGAAGCAGACACTGGTCGGCGGGGAGAGGTTCTTCACCCCGGAGCTGAAGGAGTACGAGTCGCTCATCCTCCATGCCGAGGACAGGCTCGGCGAGCTTGAGGCGCAGCTCTTCCGGCAGGTATGCCAGCAGGTGGGGGCGTCGGGGGAGGTGGTTCTGGCGGTCGCCGCTGCCCTGGCGGATATAGATGTCCTCTCCAGCCTTGCCGAGGTTGCCGTGCGCTATAGCTATGTCCGCCCCAGCCTGAATGACGGTAATGAGATAGCCATTAATCAGGGCCGCCACCCGGTGGTGGAGAGTAGCCTGGCTGAGGGCAGCTTCGTCCCCAATGACACCTTCCTCTCCGGTGATGATGCCCAGCTCATTGTCCTCACCGGGCCCAACATGTCGGGGAAGTCAACCTATCTCCGGCAGGTAGCCCTGATTGTCCTTCTCGCCCAGACGGGCAGCTTTGTCCCGGCGGCTTCCGCCACCATCGGTCTGGTTGACCGCATCTTCACCCGCATCGGGGCGAGGGAAGACATAACGGCGGGGCAGTCCACGTTTATGGTGGAGATGGTGGAGACGGCTAATATCCTGAACAACGCCACCCCCCGTTCCCTCCTCATCCTTGACGAAATCGGGCGGGGCACCAGCACCTATGACGGGCTGTCCATTGCCCGGGCGGTCGCCGAGTATATCCACAACCACCCCCGGCTCGGTGCCAAGACCCTCTTCGCCACCCACTACCACGAGATGGTGGCGCTTGCCCGCTTCCTGCCCCGGGTGAGGAACTTCAACGTGGCGGTCAGTGAGGAGGGTGGGGAGGTCGTCTTCCTCTACAGGATTGCGCCCGGCGGTGTTGACAAAAGCTACGGCATTCACGTTGCCCAGCTCGCCGGTCTGCCCCGGTCGGTGGTACACCGTGCCCGGGAGGTGCTGGCGGAGCTGGAGGGGGACAGCCAGCCTGTGTTAAAGCGTTCCGGGGGGCGCCGCCGGCCCAGGGGAGCGGCGTCTGAGCAGATACCCCTCTTCGGACAGAGCTCGCCCCTGCGGGACGAGCTAAAAGGGCTTGATATCGATTCCCTCACCCCGCTGGAGGCAATCACCCGGCTCTACGAGCTTCAGCAGAAGGCGGGGCAGGAGGAGCAATAGACTACGGGCTATAAAGGGGCCTGCATTCTATTGACAGTGTATTGTATAATACATTAATAACTTCGGAAGCTGGCTATGGATAGCGTAATGCCTGTTGGCAGGGTGGAGAAAGATGTGTTAAAGTGGACACAAACTGGACGTGGAGGATAACATGATTAAATTTCGGAAACCCATAAGCTTAATGATGGCGGTGGTACTGGTTTTGTCTTTAGGTGTGGTGGGATTGACGGTGGCGGAGCCAGTATCGGCAGCAACCGCTGGTGCCAGTGATCTCATCGTTCTGGATCAGGATGGCGAACAAATCCTTCGTATTACCCCCACCGGGGCGATAACGGTTGAGGTCACCGAGGCAGACATACTGGCCGCGACCGGTGAGGGTGACGTAAATTTCAACGACGATGGCATAGCGTTTGATACTGATGTAGTGATGTATTTTGCCGAGTCTGAGTCGGATGATATTCTGAAAAGAGCCCCTGGTGGAGCGGTCACGGTGCTGACCGCGAGAGAGGCCATAATTGCGGTAACGGGTGGGGAGGGGGCGGATCCAGATGGTCTTGCCTTCGGCAATGATGGGTTCTTGTATGTATGTGACGACGATACTGAATCTGTATTGCGGGTGAACCCGAGCACAGGGGCTGTCAGCATGTATGTGACTGAAGCCGAAATTGAAGCCATGCCCGGCATTACTTCTGTGAACGACGTTAGATCCGGTATCGTCGGGGACGAGAGAGGCAACATTTATGTGGCGATCGATGGGGACCCAGATGCAGTCATTGCCATTGCCCCGGACCGGACACTCTCGGTTTTAGCGAGCGGCCCTTTCAACGACCTGGATGTGTTCATGACGCGTGCCCCAAACGGGGACCTCATTGTTGCTGACAATGCTGGTGCGGATACAATCTACCGGGTGACGACCGAAGGAGCAATCAGCACCTTTCTGTCAGAGGCGACACTGGAAGCCGTTACCGGTCAGGATGTTGACCTTGAGGGAGGAATTGCTTTTGACAGTGCCGGGAACTTCTATATAGCTGAAGAAGCAACGGATGACATCCTGAGATTTGACACCAGATTAACCGGTTCTATCTGGGTCACCGAAGAGGCCATGGAAGCTGCCAGCGGCGCTGGTGATGTGGACCTGGAAGCAGGAATCGCTTTCGCTCCTGGCGCACCACTGGTCGCCAATTTCAGTGCCTCGCCAGCGATGGGGGATGCCCCGCTAACGGTAAAGTTCCAGGACCGCTCGACGGGCGGCGCCACCTGGCACTGGAGCTTTGGTGATGGCAATACCAGCACGGCGCGGAACCCGGAGCATACCTATCAGTATGAAGGGTTTTACACCGTTTGTCTTACCGTAACGCGGTCGGGTGGCACCGATACCCGGTGTCGGACTAACTACATCCTGGTTGAAGCGCAGGCGGTAGCTGCCCGGCTGGTGGTTCGCGACCTCAATATCACGCCGGCTTATGCCCAACCCAGGCAGGCGGTAGGGGTTAGTGCCAACGTGTTCAATGACGGTGGCACGTGGGGTTCGGGGACGGTAAACCTGATGATAAACGGGCAGTTTGAGCAATCGGTGAGCGTAGGTGTTTCCCCGGGCACGGCGCAACCGGTAAGCTTCATTGTATACAAGGTAGAGCCGGGCGAATACCAGGTGGGTGTTGATGGTGCCGTGGGGACGTTCTACGTAGTTGAAGAAGAGCCGGTGGCTCCTCAGGGTGGCGGTCTGCTGGCTGGCGGGGAACTGGACCAGGGTGGCATAATAGCCATTATCGTCATCGGGGTTATCCTGGTGGGCGGGGTTGTAGTTGCCATAATACTCACCCGGCCCAGCTAGCCGCTCGGGGTAGTACCGGAATGGTTGAGATAGAAAGGGGGGAGCCTTAGGGCTCCCCCCTCAGTTTTAGTTAGCCTTGGCAGTGTAAAACATGTTATAACTTCGGAAGCTGGCTATGGATAGCGTGTAAAGCCTTACCTATTGACAAGGAGGGAAACGATACGTTAAAGTAGACACAAACCGGGCGTGGAGGATTGACATGACTAAGATATTGAGACCTGTTTGCCTGATGGTAGTGCTGGCACTGGTTTTATCTCTGGGGGTTGCGCTCCCGTCTCTGGCAGCCACCGACCATGGTGCCCCGTTGCCATATTCAGCATCGGAACAAGCGGTTTATGAAGGTGTGCTCCGGATTGGTGTGTCTGATTATGGGGAGTTGCTTTCAAGTAACGGCGATTCAGCAGGGCTGGAGTATCCGCGCGGGTATGAGCACATCGCCGAGGGAACATGGCTTGAGGGCTACCTTGTCGCTTACATGGACGGTGGCTCGGACAATGTTGCCTACGCCATGTTTGACGACCGTAGTTCCAGCCCGGCTTTTGACCCGGTCTCCTATAGCGTTGTTGAGAACAGCGCTAGAACCCTCGTGGTAAACGTGGTGACGGAGACCGATGATGGCATGTTACGGATGGAGCAGCAGTTCAACATGCCCAAGGATGAAAATGCGGTTCAGATTACCATGACCCTGACCAATGTCGGGGGCGAGAACTTGACCGATGTCGTCCTCAAGCGCTGTGTTGATTTGGATGTGGATTCGGGTGGCAGTGAGGGCTGGGCAGACTATGATAACGTCTTTGACGTTGATTCTTCGCGGAATATGGTCTACGCCTATACCAGCGCTGCCTATCCCGGCACTAGACCGCCGGGCGCTGAATCGCATTATGTAGGTATAGCTGGTTGCCCAACCCCGGACTACTACGATGTTGATGACTGGGACGATTATGACCAGAGGGATAGCCCGGTAAACTTCACAACATATCCTCAGTATAATGACTACACGGCGACTCAGCAGTGGAACCTGAGGACGATGACTCCGGGTGAAAGCGAGACAGCTAGGGTTGTCTACTCAGCAGGCTATACCCTGGCGGAGCTTCATGGCTGCCCGCTAACTACCCGGGTTGACTTCAGTGCTTCACCAACGATGGGGGATGCCCCACTAACGGTAAAGTTCCAGGACCGCTCGAGGGGCGGCGCCACGTGGCACTGGAGCTTTGGTGATGGCAATACCAGCACGGCACGGAACCCGGAGCACACCTATCAGTATGAAGGGTTTTACACCGTAACCCTCACGGTGGACGGTATAGCGAAGGTCAAGAATGACCTCATCCTGGTTGAATCGCAGGCGGTAGCTGCCCGGCTGGTGGTTCGCGACCTCAATATCACGCCGGCTTATGCCCAACCCAGGCAGGCGGTAGGGGTTAGTGCCAACGTGTTCAATGACGGTGGCACGTGGGGTTCGGGGACGGTAAACCTGATGATAAACGGGCAGTTTGAGCAGTCGGTGAGCGTGGGCGTTTCCCCGGGCACGGCACAGCCGGTAAGCTTCATTGTTTACAAGGTAGACCCAGGCGAATATCAGGTGGGTATTGATGGTGCCGTGGGGACGTTCTACGTAGTTGCGGAAGCGCGAGCGGCTCCTCAGGGTGGCGGTCTGCTAGCTGGCGGGGAACTAGACCAGGGTGGCATAATTGCCATTATCGTTATCGCTGTTATCCTGGTTGGTGGGGTTGTAGTTGCCATAATACTCACCCGACCCAG
>CAZFCV010000016.1:0-13806 GCA_964517985.1 uncultured Dehalococcoidales bacterium
GTAAGGAGAGGGGGATACAGGGGGTGAGGTTGAATTCAGCCTTTGGCAACCCCCCTCCGGGGAGGGTATAATAGCGGGGTAATTGATATAGAGGGGTGCTCGTGATGCCAGGAATGGTTCCTTCGGCGACGACCAGCCGGGAGCAGATGCAGGGGCTGATGAGGGTGGCTCTGGGGGAGGCGGCGGCGGATTTAGCCATCGTGAACGGGGATGTGGTTAATGTCTATACCGGCGAGGTGCTTGCCGGCAGCACCGTTCTTATCAAGGGAGACCGGATTGCCTACGTGGGGAGGGGCGGCGGCGGGGCAGTCGGCTCCTCAACCGAGGTCATTGATGCCGCCGGCAAGACCCTGATACCGGGGCTGATTGATGGCCATACTCACATAGACTACCCCTATTCGGTGAGCGAGGTGCTGCGGTATGCCATGAAGGGGGGCACGACCACCATCATCTCCGAGATTAGCCTGATTGCCTTCCCCCTGGGCTACCGGGGCATCCGGCACTTCCTGCGGGCTGCCCAGGACCAGCCGGTGAAGATTTACGCCACCCTTCCCCCCATGGTTACCATAAGCCGTGCCGCCGGGGAGCACGCCCTTACCGTTAGCCAGCTGCGCCGGCTGCTCCGGCGGAAGGATGTTCTTGGTCTGGGTGAGCCGTACTGGGCGCCGGTTGTCTCCGGCAACCAGCGGGTCAATGACCTTATTGCGGAGACGATAAATGCCGGTAAGTGGGTTGACGGGCATACCGCCGGCGCCAGGGATGGCAAGCTGCAAGCCTATGTTGCCGCCGGCGTTTCCTCCTGCCATGAGCCGATTACCGCCGAGGAGGTCAGGGAGAGGCTGCGGCTGGGGCTTTTTGTCTTTATAAGGGAGGGCGAGATAAGGCGGGAGCTGGAGGCGGTCTCCAAAATAAGGGAGGAAAATGTTGACTTGAGCCGGCTGGCGCTGTCCTCGGACGGGCTGGGCCCGTGGCAGCTTACCGCTGACGGCTATATGGACTTTATTGTCCAGAAGGCGATTGACCTTGGCTTTGACCCGATAACGGCAATAAAGATGGCGACGATAAACCCGGCACAGCACTTTGCCCTGGACAATCTTATCGGCGGCATTGCCCCGGGGCGCTACGCCGATATTGTCGTCATCCCCGACCGGCGTACCATCCGGGCGGAGTATGTTATCAGTAACGGGCGGCTGGTGGCAAAGGGGGGGCAGCTTCTGGTGGAGCCGAAAAAGTGTCCCTATGCCGGTTGGACGCGGAGAAGCTTCCGTTTGCCCCGGGATTTCACGGCGGCTGATTTTGCTGTCCGTAGTGACCGGCGGCAAGCCAGGGTCAGGGTGATTGACTTCGTTACCAGCCTGGTGACCAGGGAGGCTGTGGTTGATGTTCCGGTTTCTGAGGGGGAGCTGGGGGTTGATGTTGCCGCCGATGTGCTGAAGATAGCTGCCATTGAGAGGAATTTTGTCCCCGGAAAGACCTTTGTCGGCTTTGTCCGGGGGCTCAAGCTGAAGAGCGGCGCCATTGCCACCAGTACTACCTGGGACGCATGCGGTATTGTAGCCGTCGGCGCCAGTGAAGCCGATATGGCGCAGGCGGTGAACCGGCTCCGGCGGCTGCGGGGGGGGATTGTCGTCTGTGATGGTGGCAGGGTGCTGGCGGAGGTAGCCCTGCCGGTGGGGGGAATGGTCTCCGAGGCGCCGATGGAGACCCTCTCCGCTGAGCTTCATCATGTCCAGCAGGCGGCGGAAGGGCTCGGCTTTCCTTATCCCGACCTGCGCACGACGCTGGGTGTCCTGACCACCATGGCGATACCCTTCCTCAGAATCTGCGAGGATGGCTTGTTCAGTATTAACCAGAACCGCTTTGTTGACCTGATAGTAGGCTAAGATTATGGTAAAGGCGAGGCAGCGGCTTGCCCGGGAGCAGGGGGCTATTATCAAGGACTGGGGTGGCAGACTCCCGGTTGCCATTGTCTATCCGAACTCCTACTACGTGGGGATGTCCAACCTCGGCGTCCATGCCATCTATCGCCTCCTCAATAGCCACAGCAATATTGTCGCCGAGAGGGCTTTCCTGGAGCCTGACGGGATACTATCGGTGGAGTCCCGGCGGCCGCTCGGTGACTTTGCCGTGGTTGCCTTCTCCATCACCTATGAGCTTGATTACTTCAATGTCGTCCGCATTCTTAGAGCCAGCGGCATCCCCCTCTATGCTGCCGACCGTGATGAGCGCCACCCGCTGGTTATTGCCGGTGGTCCCTGTATTATTGCCAACCCCATGCCGCTTTCCCCCTTCTTTGACTGCCTGGGCATTGGCGAGGGCGAGGCAATACTCCCCGCTATGCTACCCGTGCTGGTGGAGGGTATCACGGGCAGGCGGGGCGATATGCTCAGGGCGCTGGCGGCGCTGCCCGGCGTTTACGTCCCCCGACTGCCCCCGTCGGCTCCGGTGGTTCGCCAGTGGGTGAGCCGACTGGACGACTGGCCGGTTGCCTCGGCGGTGCTCACCCCGGACACCGAGCTGGGTGACCTGTATCTCATTGAGGTGGAGCGGGGCTGCCACTGGGAATGCCGCTTCTGCCTGGTTAGCCAGGCTTTTCGCCCCCGGCGCTTTCGCTCTCTGGAGAGCCTGCTATCCCAGGCAGAGACCGGGCTTGGCTACCGGAAACGCATCGGGCTGGTGGGTCCTGTTGTCTCCGACCACCCCCGCATAGAGGAACTGCTTTTCCGGCTGCGCCAGATGGGGGCGGGGCTTTCCATCAGCTCGCTGCGGATAAAACCCCTCTCACCGGCGGTGCTCGGGGAGCTGGCGGCGGGGGGAACCCGGACGCTTGCCCTCGCCCCGGAGGCTGGTTCGGAGCGCCTGCGCCGGGTGATAAAAAAGGGCGTCACCGAGGGGGATATTATGGAGGCGGTGGAAAGGGTGGCGGGGCTGGGGTTCCGGCAGCTCAAGCTCTACTTCATGCTCGGGCTGCCGGCGGAGACCGATGAGGACGTAGAGGAGATTGTAACCCTGGTTCTTAAATGTAAGGCTATACTTGATAAGCACCGGGGCGGCTGTCAGCTCAGCCTCAATGTTGCCCCCTTTGTGCCCAAGGCGGGCACGCCCTGCCAGTGGCTGCCCATGGCGCCCCTTCCGGTCTTGCAGTCGCGCCTCTCCCGGCTGAAGAAGAGCCTGCCGCCAAGAGGAATCAGGGTTAAATCGGAGAGCCCTGCCTGGAGCCAGATTCAGGCGGTTCTCGCCCGGGGCGATACCGGGCTGGCGGGGGTGCTGGCAGCTACAGAGCCGGTGTCCCTATCCGGCTGGCGCCAGGCGGTGAAAGGGTGCCGGCTGGATGTTGAGCACTACGCCCACCAGAGGTGGGATGTGGATACAAGGCTGCCCTGGGCAGTGCTGGACATGGGCGCCGATGCCGGGAAGCTCAAGCTGGAGCTGAATAGAGCCGTGTCTCAGGGCTAGACTAGACGTAGCCTCCGGACATGTAATCGCTCAGATAGCGCACGGTAGCCTGGGACTCTTCCAGCTCCAGGTCGACTATGTCCCGGATTGAGAGCATGCCCGCCAGTTCCTGCCCGGCCATTATGGGGAGGTGCCTTATCCCTTTCTGGGTCATGGTGCTCATGATATAGTCTAGGTCATCTTCCGGCGTGCCTATGGCGACCTCCCTGGTCATCACCTGTTTGACCCTGGTATCGGTAATCGCCCCAACACGCCGGGAGCACTCTTTCAGCAGGTCTCTTTCCGAGATGATGCCCAGCAGGGTGCCTTTGGCGTCACACACCGGGAGGGCGCCTATGTTATTCTCAACCAGCTTCTGAATGGCTGCCTGGGCGGTTTCATCGGGGGCAATGGTAATGAGGGGGCGCTCCTTGAGCTTTAGAATATCCGCTATCTTCATGCCGGATGGCTCCTTTCTGTCTGGTCTTCTGTCAGCTAAAGCAAAAAGGACACCAGTCACCGCAATATCAAAAAACGGTTCCCGTGCCCTTGCTTCATCCCGCACCCCCGGACCAGCCCGGCGATTATGCTATTTTAAGGTTGTTTCCGGTATCAGAATGCTGATAGTTTACTGCTCGTTGCGGTGGTTGTCAATACCCCCGGTAAAGGAAGGACGGGGTGGTGCCGCTACCGGCTCTGTGCCCACCGGACGGCGTTTAGGAAGATAGGGAAGCCGTCCCCGTAGTCTCTGGCGCCATATCTTGTCCACTGCGGGTGCTGGGTGCCCCGGATGTGGCGCTCCGGGTGGGGCATCAGGGCAAAGATGTGCCCGGAGCTATCGCAGATACCGGCAATGTCGTCTATTGAGCCGTTGGGGTTGTCGGGGTAGCCCGCCGGGCGGTTTCCCCGCTCATCCGTGTAGCGCAGGGCGACGTTCAAGCCCGGCAGCACCTCCGGTGTGGTGACCACCTTCCCTTCGCCGTGGGCGACGGGGAGGTAGATGCTTTCCATGCCCCGGGTGAAGACACAGGGGCTCTCCGGGTTGACGCCGAGGTGTACCCAGCGGCACTCAAACCGGCCGGAGTCGTTGGGGGCGAGGGTCACTAGCTGGGGGAGGTGGGGCGATGGCTCGGGCAGGATGCCGGCTTTCGCCAGCACCTGGAAGCCGTTGCAGATGCCCAGAATCAGCCCCCCGGCGGCAACAAACCGTGGTATATCCTCATTCAGCTTCAACTTCAGCTCGTTGGCGAGCACCCTGCCGGCGGCGATATCATCGCCATAGGTGAAGCCGCCGGGAATGACCAGTATCTGGTAGTCGGCGAGCCGCTCCCTGCCCCGGACAAGCTCGTTGACGTGCACCAGGAATGCCTCCGCCCCCGCCTGCTGGAAGGCAAAGGCGGTCTCCCCGTCACAGTTCGTCCCCGGGGCGCGCAGTATCAGCGTTCTTACTCTAGCCATTACCTACCACCGCAGCGGCTTCTGCCACGCCTCCTTAAGCTCTTCCAGTGATTGGGTCAGGACCGGGTTGCCCTTAACCCCGTATATCTCTAATAGGCTGCTATCGGTGACCTCGCCGATTCTGGCGAAGCTGGCGCCGTTCATTAGCTTCTCAAATTCAGCGCTGTCCTCCGGTGCCACCTCAGCCAGGAAGCGGCTGTTTGATTCCGAGAAGAGGATGAAGTCGTCCCGGTCTACCGGCTCACCGAGGGGAACCGAGCCGAGGTTAACCCTTGCCCCCAGCCCCCCGGCAAAAGCCATCTCGGCGACGGCAACGCCGATGCCGCCCTCGCTCAGGTCGTGGCAGGCACGGACTGTGCCCTTCCCGGTGGCGGTGGCAAGCCGGTCCATCAGCTCCTTTGCCCGCGGCGGGTCAACCCTGGGGACGCTGTTCCCGGTAAATCCGTGTATTCTGAGGTATTCCGCTCCCCCCAGCTCGTTGTTGGTGACACCGATGATATAAATCAGGTCGCCGGCTCTCTTGAGGTCCATGGATACGGCACGGCGGACGTCCTCCATAACGCCAATGGCGGAGATTAGCAGCGTGTGCGGAATGGAGATGGTTCTGCCCTCAAACTCAAACTCGTTGTTGAGGCTGTCCTTGCCCGAGATGAACGGCGTCCGGTAGACAACCGTCATATCGTAGCATGCCTGGCAGGCACGGACGAGAGCCCCCAGCATCTCCGGCTGGCTGGTGTTGCCCCAGCTGAAGTTGTCCAGCAGGGCGACCCTCTTTAAGCTACCGCCGACGGCGATAATCTGCCGCAGCGCCTCATCAATAGCCGAGGCTGCCATCCAGTAGGGGTCTATCTCCCCGTATCTCGGGTTTATGCCGCTGGAGACGATTGCCCCCATCTCCGAGTCCAGCACCGGGCGGATAATGGCGGCATCACCGGGGCCATCGTTCTCCCTGCCCACCAGGGGCTTGAGGACGCTGCCCCCCTGCACCTCGTGGTCATACTGGCGGATTACCCACTCCTTGCTGCATACGTTCCACGAGCCGAGGATTTGCCGCAGTGCCCCTCCCAGGTCTTCGGGTGGGGGGAAGTCAGGCTCGGCGTGGCGGGGGGGTGCCCATATCGCCTCCTGTAGCCGCTGCGGTATACCATTGTGCAGGAACTCCATCTCCAGGTCACATACCCGCTCCCCGTTATAGAAGAGCTGCAGCCGGCGGTCGCCGGAAAACTCCCCGATTACGGTTGCCTCCACATCCTCACTGGCAAATAGCTCCAGGAGGGCACCGGCGTGCTCCGGGGGCACCGCCATCACCATCCGCTCCTGTGACTCCGAAATCCATATCTCGGCATAGGACAGCCCGGCGTATTTCAGGGGGACCCTGTCCAGATAGACGCGGGCTCCGGTCTCGGCACCCATCTCCCCCACCGCCGAGGATAGCCCGCCGCCCCCGCAGTCGGTGATGCGGCGGTACAGCCGGCGGTCTCTTGCCCTGAGGAGGACATCAATCAGCTTCTTCTCCACGATGGGGTTGCCAATCTGGACGGAGCTGTAGGAAGCCTCGCCCGATTCATCGGTAAGCTGCTCCGAGGCGAAGGTCACCCCGTGTATCCCGTCACGCCCTGTCCTGCCCCCGGCGACGATAATCAGGTCGCCGTCCTCCTGCTGCCCCCTCTTGCCCATCTCTGTGGGGAGCAAGCCCAGGGTGCCGCAGTAGACCAGGGGGTTAGCCAGGTAGCCTTCGTCAAAGAGCACCGCCCCGTTGAGGGTGGGGATGCCCAGCCGGTTGGCGTAGTCCGCCACCCCCGCCCGGACCCCCTTGAAGATGCGGCGGGGGTGCAAGACCCCTCTGGGGAGCCTTTCGTAGGGGAAGTCGGGGGGAGCGAAGCAGAAGACATCGGTGTTCAGGATCGGCTTTGCCCCCAGTCCGGTGCCCAGGGGGTCGCGGACGACGCCGCCGATGCCGGTGGCGGCTCCCCCGTAGGGCTCCACCGCCGAGGGGTGGTTGTGCGTCTCTACCTTGAAGCACAGCGCCCAGCGACCATCAAAGTCAATCACCCCGGCGTTATCGGCAAAGACGGAGAGGCACCACGGCTGGGCAAGCTCCTCGGTTGCCTTCATGATGGTGCTCTTGAGGAGGTTGTCTATCACCTGTTTGCCCATTCTGGTCTTGCCCTTGAACGTCTTGTGGACGCAGTGCTCGGACCAGGTCTGAGCCAGGGTCTCCAGCTCAACATCGGTGGGGTTTCGGTTCTGGCGCTGAAAGTAGCCGGCGATAGCCTGAAGCTCATCTTCGGTAAAGCCGAACTGACGGCTTGTCTCGTCCCGCCCCGCCTGGCTCAGGATATCAATCTGGTTCAGCCGGAAGTGGTACCGGGGGTTCTCCGGGAAGTGGAACTCTTTGACGACGTGCTGGACGATGGGGTTTACCAGCAGCCGGCTGCATATCGTCTCCAGCTCCGCCGCCGCCGGCTGTCCCTGAAGCAGGTAGCGTTTTGCCGTCTTCACGGCACGGACGCCGCTCACCCCCAGGTCGCCGAGCGCCTTCATGATGGTCTCCTCCACCGGGTCGGTGACGCCGGCGTTATAGGCGACCTCAACAACGTGGCTATTGGCCGCCTCTTCGTGGTGGGGAGGAGTGGTAAGAGACTGATAGTCCTGGGTTACCGGGTCGGCGAAGAGGTGGCGGCAGATTAGCCCCAGCTCATCGGGGGTTATATCGGCGTCTAGCCAGTATATATCCACGACCCGTACCGCGGAGACGCTGCTTATCCCCAGGTCGTGTATATCCCTGACCAGACCGAGACCTCTGGCATCGGGGAGATGGGGTTTCAGGCGAACTTCTACTCTGTGCACGGGCTCTACTTTCCTGCTGACGGGGAGTCGGGGTAAGCGGCACCCTCCACGAGATGTTCCCGCCGGGGGTGGGGACAGTGGCTTTGATTACGAACCAAGTAGCTCGGTGACAACGTCGTTTATCTCTCGCCCGTCTGCCTTTCCTTTAAGCTCGGCAATAATCCGGGGCATGACCTTGCCCTTATCACGGGGCCCCTGGGCACCTACTTCGGCGATAACCCGGCGCGCTTCCGCCACAATCTCGTCCCGGCTTACCTGCTGGGGCAGGTACTCCTGGAGGATGACGAGCTCCGCCTCCTCCTGGGCTACCAGGTCATCACGATTACCCTGCTTGAAGGCGGCAACACTTTCCTGGTGCTGCCTTATATCTTTGGCGATAATGCCCAGGATATCGGCATCACTTACGTCGCCGCCACGGGCGATTTCGGCATTCTTGACGGCTGCCATGAGCAAGCTGATAACAGAAACCCTTGCCCTATCCCGGGCTAGCTTGGCTTGCTTCTGCTCATCCGTTAGCCTTTGTTTTAGAGAGGGAGCTTCCGCTTCCTGTGGCACGAAGGTCCTCTTTCTAGCCGGTTTTCATCATTTTTCGGGCGGCTCTGGCGCTCTTGCGTCTCTTGGCGGTTTCCTCCCCCATTTTAGCCATGATGGGGTGATATGTCAACCGAGGGGTGCCGGTGGATTTGAGGGCGGCGGCTAGGTGCTTTCCCTCTCCAGTATCCGGCGCGCCACCACCACACCGGAGGCTGAAGCCTGGATTAGACCGCGGCTGACGCCTGCCCCGTCACCGGCGGTGAACATATTGCGCACCTCGGTCTCCAGTCCGGGGCTGAGCTGGGGGCGGCAGGAGTAGAACTTGACCTCAACCCCGTAGAGCAGGGTATGGCGGGAGGCGATACCGGGAACCATTTTGTCCATTGCTCCAAGCATCTCCACTATCCCGGTAAGGTGGCGGTAGGGGAGGACAAAGCTGAGGTCACCGGGGGTGGCATTCCGGAGCGTTGGCTGAACCAGACCGCGCTTAATCCGTGCCGGGGTGGAGCGCTGACCGTCGCGGAGGTCGCCCAGGCGCTGGACAAGCACGCCGCCACTGAGGATATTAGCCAGTCTTGCCAGGTACTTGCCGTAGGCAATCGGCTCCCGGAAGGGCTCGGTAAAGGTCGTGCTCATGAGCAGGGCAAAGTTGGTGTTGCTGCTCCGGTGGTTGGCGTAGCTGTGACCGTTGACGGTGATTACCGGGTCGTCGCCGCCGGTAGACTCCATGATGACCTCGCCCCCGGGGCACATGCAGAACGTCCTGAGGCGGTCGTCAAAGCTCTTTGAGGTAAACTCCAGCTTTGCCTCGTACAGGGCGCTGACCAGCTCCTCCGTTACCGCGGCGGGCACCTCCACCCTGACCCCGACATCAACCGGGTTAATGTGCATGGTCAGCTTCAGCCGCCCCGCCTCCCGGGAAAGCCAGTCGGCACCTTCCCTGCCCGGAGCCATAATGAGATAGCGGCACGGGAACCTCTCCCCGCTTTCCGTCTCAATCCCGCTGACCTCGCCATTGTCGGTAATGACGGTGGCGGCTACTTCTTTCAGCTTGAATTCCACGCGTGGGGAGAGGTGGTCCCGCATTGCCCGGAGGACGGCGCGGCAGACCTCGGTGCCCAGGTGCCGCACCGGCATCGGTATCAGGCGCATCTCGGCAAGCTCTGCCTTTGCCTGCCATTCCGCCACCGCTTCCCCGGTGCCGTATATCTTATCCGGGGCGCCGAAGTGGAGGTATACGTCGTCAACATACCTTATAAGGGCGTCCGTTTCTTCTTCCCCGAGGTAGTCCCTGAGGCGACCGCCCACCCGTGATGACAGTGTCAGCTTGCCGTCACTGAAGGCGCCCGCCCCGCCCAAGCCGCATACCAGGTGGCATGGTGAGCAGGGCAGGCAGGCGCCATTGCGGTCGCGCACCGGGCACCGGCGCCGGTCAATATCCCGCCCCTTCTCTACGAGCAGGATATCCAGGCTGCTGTCTTTAGCCAGCTCCAGGGCGGCAAAGATGCCGGCGGGACCGCCGCCGACGATGATGACATCGTATTTTCTGCTCATGGCGCTTCCATTCAAGACCCCTGAACTCCGGATACCCCGGAACTCAGGGGCGCAAAAGAACCCGTAATTCCTCCCAGACCTAATTGTATAACCGGTGAGGCTGGGCGTCAAGGAGGGGGGTGTTTTGGTCAGCCTCTCTAGGTATAAACCGCCGCCACCACCGCCTCTTTGGGGTTGTGCTCGTCAAAGAAGATGACGGCGAGCTTTCTGCCCAGCGCCATCTCCGCCGCCGGAAGGTTGCGGGCGACGGGAACGCCCTCCAGGTAGACCTTGTAGCTGCCGGCAAGCTGGATGGTGGCGGTGTAGTCACCGGAGTTGAAGCCCTTAAGTATCGCCTTTTTCACACTCATCTTATACTCTCCCCAGTGATAGTTGTTGCTCATAGTCTCCGCGGCGGGGATTATAGACCAGGACCAGCCCGGTTATCCGCCTCTTCTCCGCCTCCAGCCCGGCACGGCGGTCAGTGATGCCAATAACATCGTAAGGCTGCTGCCCGCAGTTGACCGGCACACGGATGGCGCCGGCGGCGGACTCTATTTCCGCTTCCCTCAGGTACGCCTGTCCCCGGTTAACCGCCCCGGCGATGGTATCAATATTCCTGTCCTCAAGCTGGTGCAGGCGGTCATAGAGCCGGTCTATCTCGCCCCAGGCGAAGGAGTTGGCAACAATCGGTGCCTCACCGACCGGGTCGTAGCCCTCCACCTGAATGCGGTTAAGCTGCCAGGCGCCCGCCCGGTACCTGCCTTCAAGGATAGGGTGCGATGAGCCGTAGGAGTAGACCGGGCTATCCGTGTCCTGCGGGTTGACGATATAGGCTTTATTCCCCTCAATGAAGAGGACATCGGGGACAAGGGAGAGCAGCCGGCGGATAACGGTCTCCCCACGGCTGCCGGGGTGGATGGTGAAGTCGGGGTAGAAGCCGGTTATCACCGAAGACTGCGATTTGGCTTCAAGCTTCAGCCCGCACCTTGCCAGCACAAAGGCGAGGATGTCCTTGACGCTCTTCTCTTCGGCGGCACTGTTCCAGCGAAGCTGGTGCCGGGCTCGCCAGTTCTCCAGCCGGTTTTGGGCACTCACGGCGTGGAGAACCAGGGTTGCTTTGCCCCCGCGGCTGGTATGCTCCCCGGCTTCTATGGAGTAGACCGGGCCGGGACTGACTTCACTGCCGGCGCTGGTGCGGTAGCCGGGGCTGAAGTGCAGCTGGCAGCCGGTATCCAGGGCTGACAGGTCTCCCTGACCCGGTGAGGCATACCGTCCGTCATCGTTGCCGAGTTCCACGGTTAATCTGCCCCCGGCGGGAGACAGCTCCTCCCTCAGCGCCAGGACGTCGGCGGAAAGTTCAAGGCTGTCCTGCGTCAGGCTGGCTCGCCACACCCCGTAGGGGGTGGATAGCCAGCACCAGCTGCCGTGGTGGGCGATAGCCATGCCATACTCGCTGGCAAGGTTGAACGGCACCGGCTCCCGCCACAGGCAATCAATAAAGCTGCTATCCAGCACCGAGTGCGACCAGAAGGGGCGGTTGTAGGCTTCACTGCCGGTGAACCTCTCCACGAAGAAGCCGCGGTAGACATCGGGCTTGTCCAGGGATGCCCGGTGGTATTCAAAGCTGCCATCTGACGGGGCGGAGGCAAACTCCTTTAGCCCGGACCATGTGCCGGCGGCAACATCGCCGCCATCACCGTAGAGCAGGTTCCACAGCTTGTAGTTACCACCGGAGTCCTTGCCGGTGACGAACAGGTTCCAGTCGCCGTCGTAGACGCCGGCGACCCCGGAGAGGGCGCCGGTGGACTTGTCCCAGGCGGCGGCGCTGCCCCAGCTGCCGTTCAGGCGCTTCATGACGTAAAGGGTAGCCTGGTCGGCATAGAAAAGGGCGATGTCCCCGTTGGGCTTATAGGCGGCGGCGATACCGTTTATCGCCGTGGTTGGCGTGTAGCCGAGGAGCTGGGGGCTTCCCCAGCTCGCCCCGTAGTCGGCGCTCTTTAGCTGGTATATCTTGCGGTCGCTCTTGATCCAGAATATGGATACCTCGGCGCCTAGGGAGCAGCAAGCCACGATAACGGTGTTATACTGGTTGGCGTATGTCCACTGGCTGAAGTCAGACCCTGTGCCGGGGTCAGCCACCCGCTGCCGGTAGAGCTTCCTGGAGTCAGCGGGGGGTGTTATCCTGACCCTCACCAGCGAGCCGTCACCGGGCAGGGTAGCGGCGTGAAAATAGTCGTCCTCGGTACCGGTGTAGAGCCGCTCCCAGTCCAGCCGGACCACCCCGGCAATGGTGTTCCTCGCCTCCACCTTCACGTAAGGGGTGCGGGTGGGCGCCCTCTGGGCGGCAAGCAGTGTTGTGCTAAGCTCTCTCATCAAACCACCTCTTTATAACCTCACCCTGTTTCCCCCTCTCCTGCAAAGGAGAGGGGGAAATTATTTGGAAGAGGGGCTTTGCCCCTCTTGGACTCCCCTTCAGAGCCCCGTTTTAGTTATGGCCCGTGGTCGGTGGTTATGGATGCCGGCGGGTAGTGGGGCTTGTAGAGGGAGCGGAGCCGTACCCGGTTTCTTCTCCCCAGCCGTTTGAGCTCACCCTGAAAGAGCTTTAGCCTCTCCTTGCCCCAGGTGAGGAAGTCCTCGGGGGTGGCTATGCCCCCGATGTTGACCCGGTTAATGGCATAGGCAGCCCACTCAACGGCGGCATAGCCGCCGGCGCCGGTGGCGACCAGGTCCTCAAACTGCCGGGGGATGGTGGAGGTGGTGGCATCCAGGGTATGCAGCCGGCCGTAGTAGATATTGGTATTGGAGCCATCAGGGACTTCGGCACCGAGCAGGGTCAGGGTGTCGCCCCATATGGCGAACCGCTGATAGCCCCGGGGAAATTTGTCCACCGGGTACTCCACGGCTTCCACGTTAACCCGGTCGCTGAGGCTGGAGATATCAACCTCCCTTGAGCCGGCGGTGGTCGCCCTGGTTGCCTTTTGCTCATCGGGGATAGCCGGCGAGAGCTCCTTAACGGCATGGGCAATATGCCGGTCCAGCTCGTCGTCTGTCCAGCGGTAGTTCTGGGCGTCCTCATCGTGCAGGTCACGCCTGACGGTGGCTCTCATCTCGGACAGGTTCATTTTGCCACCCCCGGCTTTCTAATCTCCACCCTGTCCAGACGGGTGCAGGGCAAGCCCTCGTCATGGCGGCATATCTCCATGTCCAGGAAGGAAATCTCCTCGTTGTCCCCGCCCTCGTTGATGCTCGCCGCTTTGCTGCTTATTGCCCTGGTGTGGTTCATCAAAGCGAGGGCATCGCTCTCATCATCAAAGCTCAGGTCCAGTCTCACTCTGTATTTCATGGCTACCACACTCCAAACAAGCGTTTCTCACAGTGATAGTGTTGTCTGATTTCGGCGTCAGTCAGTATGGTTGTGTAAATCCTAGCCAGTGCTATCATGCCGTCGTGGACTTCACCAGTTGTCCATGTCGCCCCAACCCAGACCGGGGCGGTGTTTGAGGCTAAGCCGCCACCAATGCCCAGATTCCTGGAGACCTTCTTTACTCCATTGCGCCATATCTCGCCTTTGCCGGTGGTGGTGTTGTAGAGAGCAACGATATGGTGCCAGGTATTAAGGGCATACTGGTCGGGGTCAATTATGTCGTTCTGGTCCCCTCCGGGTGCTCCTCCCGCCCCGTTCTCGGTTATCTGGAAGACTAACTTCTGGCTATGCCCGAGCCATGCGGCGTCTTGCAGTGAAAAGACCGCCCAGTATGGTGCCGCCGCATAGCTCTTTTTTGATACTACCCCGCTATTAGCCTGGACGGTATCAAAGTAAGCCCAGCATTCCACGGTGAGATGCGTGGCGCCATCTACTACTGCCATATCCCCGCAGTCCACCCGGTCATCTGTGCCGTCAAGGGCAAGGCACCAGAGTCCACCGGCGATTCGCTTCCACGCAGCGCCCGTTATCGTGCCGTGGTTGCCGTGAGGGCTTCTATCGTAGATGCG
>CAZFCV010000017.1:0-13556 GCA_964517985.1 uncultured Dehalococcoidales bacterium
GGCCGAGAACTTAAACAGCCCCCCGGGTTTCAGTACCCTACCTATTTCAGCAATGTAGCTCTGAATTATATCAATATCCTGAATATGCTGGAATGTGGCATGGGAAAAACAGAAATCAAAAAAATTATCCTCAAATATAGACAGGTCAACCCCGTTGTTCACCCTGAAGAAACAGTTGGCTTTGTCACTGTTTAATTCCTCTGCCCTTTCAATCATGTTGCCGGAAAAATCAACCCCCCACGCCTCACCAAATACATCAGCAAATGCCCTTGTCATCCTGCCTATTCCGCAACCGATGTCCAGTATGCGTTTCTCTTCCGGTACAAAGTTCACCCTAATACAATGGCTTATAACATGCCGGGTGACATCACTGACTCCCGAGGAAAAGAACTCCTCTTTCCCCCAGTGCCTGCCATCCGCCAGGTAAGACATAGCATCTTCAACTGATGCGGCTACCTCCCACGACCTCTTTTTGCTTTCCATAATCACGGTGCCATTCTGGCATGACATATATTAATTGTCAAGATAAGACCGGGGATAAAAGCGCCTAATCCGGGGCAAAAGGGAGGGACAGGTGATAGAGGTTGAAGGTATCTTTTGCCTATAGGCTGGCGGGAAGGAGGGATTAAGGGGAAGTGCCGTAGCCCCTGTCCTATTCCTCCGGTCTCTGCTGGCGCTGGCGGTAGGCTTCAATATAGCGCCGGGCGCGCTTATCATTCCCCAGAAGCAGGTCCGCCGCCAGAATCGCCGGGCGCATCCGGGCGGCATCCACAATGAGGCTGGTAGCACCGGCAGCAATAGCTATAGCGACGAAGGCACTGTTGAGCCGGTGGCGGTCGGGCAAGCCAAAAGAGGCGTTGCTGGCACCCAGCGTCAGGTTCACCCCCAGCTCAGCCCTGATGCGGCGGAGCGCCTCTATCACCACCGGGCCAGAGCCGGTGTCGGCGCCCACGGCAAAGGCAAGGCAATCAATAACAATATCCTGGCGGGGGATACCGGCTCCCTCCGCCCGGGCTACAATCTTACGGGCGATGGCTACCCGCCGTTCGGCATCCCGGGGGATACCCTCGTCATCCTGCACCAAGCCAACGACGGCGGCACCATATTCCCTGACCAGGGGCAGAACCCTGTCCAGGGAGCGCTCCTCGCCGGTGACCGAGTTGATAAGCGGCTTACCCTTATAGACCTTAAGAGCGGCTTCCAGAGCCTCCGGGTTGGCACTGTCAAGGCAGAGGGGTATGTCCACGGTATCCATCACCACCTCCGCCGCCCGGGGCAACAGGCTCACCTCATCCACACCGAACGTGCTCACGTTAACGTCAATGATGTCCGCCCCCGCCTGCGCCTGTTCCATGGCTTCCTGGCGGACAACCTCCAGATTGCCTGCCTTCAGAGCCTCCGCCAGCTTTTTCTTGCCTGCCGGATTAATGCGCTCCCCGATAATCACCGCGGGCCGGTCATGCCCGATGATTACTTCTCTGGTAGCACTCGATACTCTGGTCTCCATCAATCAATCTCCTCCCTCTTGCCATGTCTCATCCGGTACCGCCCCAGGTAGCTTGCCTGCGTGAAGGTCGGCGTAAAGTGGGGGGCGCTGGCTAACTCAATGTAGCGCACCCGGGAGGCTATCGCCCGGGCTTCCGCCCGCTGGCTCAGGGAGATTAGAGCCAGCTTCGCCCCCATGCCGGCAGCGTTGCCCACCTGCCGGAAACGCTCCCGGGGCAACGCCGGTAACATGCCAATGGTTATGGCGCTGGATACATCAATGTAGCTCCCGAAGGCACCGGCAATGACCACCTGGCTAATCTCTTCCTCAGCACACCGGTTCGCTTCCAGCAGCGCCTGGATACCGGTGCGAATGGCAGCTTTCGCCAGCTGCAGCTCGCGCACGTCGCGCTGGGTGATAACGATGGCGGGGTGTCCGTCTCCCTCACCGACGAGGACAAACTGGCGCTGATTCTGGCGGCGGCACAGGCGAGGGTGACCATCCCTCATCCTGCCGCCCCTGTCAATGACCCCCGCCAGATAGAGCTGGGCAATGCCATCCACTATACCCGAGCCGCAGATACCAGCCGGCGGTGCGTCATCAATGGTCTGGTACTGCACACCATCACCCTCTATCCGCAGCCGCTCAATGGCGCCGCGGGCAGCCCGCATACCATCCTTGATGTGACCACCCTCAAAGGCGGGACCGGAGGCACAGGATACGGCACTCACCCTCCCCCTGTCTATCAGGGAGACCTCGGTATTCGTCCCGATGTCCAGTGCCACGACGGCACCCTCCGCCGCCAGGACCCGGGTTGCCAGCAGCATTGCCACATGGTCGGCGCCGACAAAACCGGCGATATTGGGCAGGAGGTGCACATAGGCACCGGGGGAAATGTGCAGACCTAAATCGCGAGCCTTGATATCCAGAGCCCCGCTGACAGCGGGGACGAAGGGGGCAAGGGCAAGCTGCCTTACCGGCAAACCGAGGAAAAGGTGGTGCATGGCGGTATTGCCGACCACCACCGCCTCAACAATCTCCTCGGTGCTGGCGTCAACCCCGGCACACAGGTCAATAGCCATCTGATTGACTGCCTCCACAACCAATCCCGGCAGCAGCACACCATCAGCCGGTGAGTTTATAACCCGGGTCATACGGCTGATGACATCCTCACCATAGCCTATCTGGGGATTCACGGCTCCTCCGGCGGCCAGGGTCCGCCCGTCACTCAAATCAACCAGATAGCCGGCGAGCTTGGTGGTGCCCAGGTCTACCGCCAGCCCCAGCGGGCGGCTTGAGCGGGGGGCAAGGGCTACCACCTCATCATTGCGAACTGTAGCCTGGCACCGCCAGCCCCACGACCGTAGCCGGGGGGAAAGGTGGCGCAGGGCAGCAACATCAACCCGGCGGCACTGTAGCTGGTACTGCTGGTTCAGTGCCCCCAGAAAGCGGTCAGCATCAGCCTGAAGGTCAGACAGGGAGGGGGCGGGCAGTTCAAGGTGGTAGGACTTCACCGGCGGCTCCAGGGGCACCGTTACCTCCAGCCCCTCCACCTGGGTGCGCTGCGGGGCGGTCATGGACTCCGCCGGTACGCTCAACCGGCAGTCACCGGCGGGACAGGTCTGGCAAGCCAGGCGCCAGCCTTCCCCTAATTCCTGAGGGGAGAAAGCCTCCTGCTCACGGGGGGTGGGGGCGGAGACAGCCCCGCTCAGGACCCGCACCCGGCAGGAGTGGCACGCCCCGGTGCCGCCGCATATGCTGCTAATGCCAACACCTAGACGGCGGGCGCAGGCTAAAAGGGGCTCATCCTCCGGGCACTGCCCCCTCCGCCCCACCGGCTCAAAGTCAACGGTAAAGACTGCCATACTTCCGCCAACCCAGGGGCTTAAAATATATCTCCGCGCTTACCGGCTACCGGTAGACCCCATACTCCCGGGCAGCCTCCATCATGGCGCGCAGGTTATCCGCCCTGCCCGCCTCAATGGCAGCCCCGCTGGTCAGTATGAAACCGCCGCCCCTACCGGCAACCTCTATAAGCCCCCGGCAATAGTCTTTGACCTCATCAGGGGTGCTCGTAGTCAAAAGTGATGAAGGCACATTCCCGGCGATACACGCCGTGTCGCCAAGAACCTCCTTGGCTCTCGCCATATCCGTCTGGTCAAAGTGCCATATTGTACTGCCCCGGGGCAGGTCTTTGACAATCGCCAGGCGAGCCTCATAGCGCCCCTCGGCAAACACCCAGGGCACAAGCCCCTCCTCAATCAAGCCCAGGATGACCTTCCTCAGGGTGGGCCAGTAAAAGGTATGGTACTGCTTTTCCGACATAAAGCCCTCCGCCCCCTTGTGCAGCGGCATAAATACCAGCGGATTCTCAATCTCGTTAGCGACATCCAGCGCCTCGGCAATGGTTATGGGCACCATCCTCTCCATGGCGGCAAGGAGCTTATCCGGCTGGCGGTACATATCCAGCATTATCCCCTGCGTCCCGCGGAGGGTATCCCCGATGGTGTCAAAGGGCGCCTTGGCGATGGCTCCCCAGAGCCGGGGCAGCCCTGATGCCAGCGCCTCGTTATTCAGTGCCTTGACAACCTTAAACCACCGCAAGGCTTCGCTCCCCGCCTCCAGGAGAGCCCTGAGTGCCGCCTGAACATCCGGCCTGCCATATCGCATTATAGCCGGCCCGGTGGAGGGCATCTCCACCAGCTTGGTGAAGGGGTGAAGCTCCCTAAGGGGCGCCAGAGCCCCAAAAACGCGGGGCAGATAGACCCTCATCCAGAAAGCGGAGGGGTCCTCGATGAGGGCGTCATAATCATCCGCCTTCATATACTCGCTATCAAGGCACTGGTACGGGGTGTCGGGAGGGGTGCCATGACCGGGCCAGCGGTACACCTTGTAGTCCAGGATTTCAAAGACCTTTCCCGGACCGGCAACCCCGGCACTGCTATACACATCCAGGTCAAACTCGGTATAGTACTTGCGCCATGCCCGGCACAGCTTATCATAATCATACATGGCTTCCTCATGCGTTATCCCGGCATAAGCGGCGGGGTAGAAGCCCACATTCAGAACCGTTGGCACCCTGTCCGGCACCTGCAACCGGATGACATCAATCAGCCTCTGTACCCTCTCCCGGTAGAGTTGCGCCGCTTCCGGGGTGGCAAACTCCACATCCGGCGGCGCAAGCCAGACCCTGAACCTCTCCTCACGCCTTTCTTCCGGGGATAATTCCGCCCACTTCTTTTCCATCTCTACTCTCCCGCCGTCCATTCCCGGGCGAGGGCTACCCCCGCCATGGCATCCTTGCCATAGGCATCGGCGCCGGTATACTTCCTTACCTGCTCGTCAATCTGACCGCCGCCAATCATGATTTTTACCTTATCCCTCAGACCCGCCTTCTCTATGGCTTCCACTGTCTCCTTCATGGCATCAAATGCCAGTGTCAGGAAGCCGCTCAAGCCAACGATTGGGGCATCACTCTCTTTTATCTTTTCCACAAACCTCTGCGCCGGGACATCCACACCAAGGTCATAGACCTCAAAACCGTTAACATCCAGCATAAAGGTAACAATATTAAGTCCAATATCGTGTATATCCCCGGCGACGGTGCCCATAATAACCTTGCCCCTGCGCTTAGCCTCAGCCGCCTTGACGAGCCTCGGCTTGACCATATCCGTTACTTCCCTCAATATCTCACCGGAATATACCAGGTCGGGGATGAAATACTCGGCGCTTCCAAAGCGCTTACCAACAATCTCCATGGCACTCCGGGCATCATTCAGGATAGCGAGAGGGTCATCGCCGGCATCCAGCCGGTTCTGGACGATTTCCAGGGCTTCCGTCTCCTTCAAATCAGCAAGCACGCTGACCAGGTCTTCAGACATATTTCTCTGCCTCCATTTGAATGATTAATGCCGGCCTTCCCAGCAGCTAACCTCAATCGGTAACCGCCAGGGCTTCAACCTCTATCAGCTGCTCCTCATTGGCAAGACAGGCTACCCCGATAAGGGTGTCCGCCGGGGTAGGAAAGGAGGAGAGATACTCAAAGTCCGCCCTGGTGCCAATATATTCTTTCATGTAGTCAGCGACAACATACGTGTTCAGCTTTATAACGTCACCGAAGGTGGCTCCCGCCGCCTCCAGTGTAACCCTCAGGTTATGCAGGACCTGCCTCATCTGCCCCACAATATCCCCTTTGCAGACGATACTGCCATCAACATCGTTGGGGACCACCCCGGCTATGAAGATTAAGCCCCCCACCTTCCTGACCTTAACCCCGGGAGAATAGGGGGCGTATGGCTTGGCTAATGTCGGGGTTTCAATTATCTCTTTTTCCACGTGTTCCTCCTTTTTGAACCAGGTTATGCGCTTCATATTCTAGCTGACAATTGTTGCCCCGTCAATGGAAAGCCTGGCATCCGTTAGCCTGCCTCAGGGCTTCCAGTATGGCAATGGGAGTGCCCGGAGAAGATTGTAACGCCCTCTGGCTATAGACTACCAGAGGCTTGACATTTTCCACAAAAACTAGATTGACAAGGCTCAGATGCCGTGCTATGCTCCAGCATGATACGCACTACATATAAATAATAAAATAGAAGAGAAACAAGGGAGGTGGATGCATTGTAGATGATCTAAGCTTTCTGGAGCACAGTGAAACTACAAGAAGGAGGGACGAAAGATGAAAAGAGCACTTCTAATCTCAGTAATGATTATGCTCGTGGTTGGCTTGATTGTTGGCGGTTGTACTCCACCAACAACACCACCACCACCAACACCACCACCACCAACCCCTGAGCCGACCCCTGAACCAACTCCGCCACTCATGGAGCCGATGACCGTGACGTTTAACAACGCGCAATGGTCGCCTACCTCACCCCCCGGCATGGTTTTCCAATGGTTCACCGACACAGTAACTGATCGAACCGACGGGCTGTTGAAATTCAACCATGTTGGTTCCTTTTCCCTGACCAAACCCGGGGAGGAGATTGCCGCCCTGCAATCCGGTCTGTGTGATGTGGGTAACACCTGTGTTGTCTACCATCCCGGCCCATTGGGCCTGAATGTTGGCTTTATGCGCTGTGTACCCTTCGGCATCAGTGATCTCAGCACAGGTATGGATCTCGCCTATCAGATGTATTACGAAGAGCCAACAGCCCTGGTTGATGAATACACCGACCTTGGGCTCCAATTCCTTTTCATCACCATTGACACTCCCTACGTTTTTGAAACAAAGGAACCCGTTAACACGCTTGACGAATTCGACGGTATGAAGATAGCCTGCGCCGGCAAGTACGGGCCTATGTGGCTACAGGTGCTGGGCGCCACTACGACGCCAACGCCAGTCGGAGACCGCCCAACCTCCCTTCAGACCGGGGTGATAGACGCTTCCGCGGTTCCTTTGGAAGTAGGTTTCCCGTTCAAGCTCTACGAGTTCGCTCCTAATTTGCGCCCGTCAGAGTGGGGCATTGTCACCGGCAATCCCATTTCCTGGGAAATGGAAAAGTTCAATGAGCTGCCGCCGGAAGTCCAGAAGATAGTTATCGACACCGGCAAGGAAGCCTTTTTACAGAACCTGGAAATAGTGGAGGGATGGGAAGCCGATGCTCTCGCCACCATGGAGGCGGCCGGGGTCACTATATACCCGGCATTCTCTGATGAGGTCAATGCCGAATGGGCGGCGCTGATTTTAGCGGAATACGGCGACCCGGTAGCCGGTTGGGTGGCGGATATGGAGGGCAAAGGGAAAATGGGAGCCGCCGAAATTGCTGAGAAGTGGCTCCGCCTGCAAAGAGAAGCGGGATATGAATTCCCAATAGAATGGCAGGCAAAATAATGCTTCCTTAAGCTAGTCAAGAGGTAAGGGTGAAGAGCCCTCAAAAAAGCAGGTTTAGTTCTATAGCTGATGCTTACTATAGTGTGGGCAAGTGGTTGACTGTGGCCAGCGGTGTTGCCGTTTTGCTACTGTGCTTTTACACCACCGGTGATGCCCTGGGTCGCTTCGTGTTTGACACCCCATTGCCCGCCAGCCTGGAACTGACCTTAATCCTCTTGATTGTCATAGTTTTTTGGGGAATCGCCCATGTTCAAGCCCGCGGAGGGCATATGCGGCTGGACTTTCTCCGCAGTCGTCTTGCCCCCCGCGGGCAGGTTCTTCTGGACATTTTTTCCCTGCTTATCGGTCTTTTTATCTTTGCCCTGGTCACCTGGCAGAGTTGGATATGGACCATGGAAGCTCTGGCTACCCATGACGAGATGATGGGACAGTGGTCAATACCCTTTTTCCCGCCAAGATTGGCACTCACTTTTGGTGCCTTCACCCTCTGTGTGCAGTATATTATCAACCTTATTCAGTACTTCACCCAGCTCTTTAGCACAAGTCAGGTTGGTAAGGAGTAATAATGGGTTCTGAGACTATTGCTTTATTATTTTTTCTCCTAGCCCTAGTTTTACTCGTCCTCGGAGTGCACATCGGGTTATGCCTGGCTCTTACCGCTGTTCTGGGCATAATGGTAATAACCAGCTTTGACGGGCTCCTGGGTGTGCTAAAAAGCGTTCCCTATTACGCGGTCGCAAATTACTCCCTTTCTGTCGTTCCCCTGTTTATTATCATGGGGATGTTCAGCCTCTATGGGGGTATCAGCGAAGGGGCTTATAAAGCCATTAATAGCTGGGTCGGCAGATTCAGGGGCGGATTGGGCATAGCCACCACCTGGGCATGCACCGCCTTCGGTGCCACCTCTGGCTCCTCTGTAGCCGCTGCTTCTGTCTTCACCAAGGTAAGCCTGCCCGAGATGAGGAAAGCGGGCTATGAGCCCAACTTTGCCTGCGGAGGCATCGCCACCGCTTCCACTATAGCCATGCTTATTCCCCCAAGCCTGTACCTGGTGATTTACGGCATGCTGGCGGAGACTTCCATAGCCAAGATGCTGATGGCTGGCTTTTTACCAGGCATCCTTATGGCAGCAACTATTTCACTGGCTATATTCTTTATGGCGCTCAAGAACCCCAGGCTAATGCCGCCATCAGATATTAGATTCAGTGGGAAGGAAAGACTGGTCAATACGGCGAAAGCCTGGCCGATGGCTTTGCTGGCACTTATAATCATTGGCGGTATTTACAGCGGGGTATTCGCCCCCACGGAAGCGGCAGCAGTTGGCGCTTTTGCCGCCCTTGTCATAACTGTTACGCAGAGAAAGATCGGCTGGAGCGAGCTGGTACATTCCATGAGAGAAACCGCCTACACCTCGGCTATGCTTTTCTTCGTCATCATCGGTGCTACCATGTTCTCTCGCCTGCTGACAGTCAGCGGACTTACCATGTGGATGGGTGATGTCATCCTCAACTCAGGGCTAAGCAGCCTCCAGCTGATAATAGTGCTGATGGTCTTGTTCCTTGTCCTGGGCTGTTTCATAGATGCTTTGTCCATAATGTTTATCACCATGCCCGTCTTTGTCCCGATAGTCATAGCGATGGACATAAACCTCATCTACTTTGGAATTCTGGCTACTGTAGCCCTGAACCTGGGTGCCGTGACCCCGCCCTTTGGTCTGTGTGTTTACACGGTCAAGGCGGTTGCCGGTCCGGATGTTACCGTGGAGGGTGTCTTCAAGGGCGCCCTTCCCATGTATATCCCGGTGCTGATTACGCTGGCTATCTTAATCGCTCTCCCCATAATCAGCCTTCTGCTCCCCCAGACAATGCTGGGGTAGCGGCTATGCCCCAACTCTTCCGCCGAAGTGCGCCAACCAGCCGTCTCGAGAACAGTAAATAGCCGGTGATAAAAACCACCAGTGTCCCCAGTTGGCTAGGAACACTGGTGTATCTCCGCTAAAGGGCTAGCGCTTAGTGAGCCGTCCAGCCGCCATCCACCGGCAGTATGCTTCCCGTAATTTCAGCGGCGGCATCACTTGCCAGGAAACAAACCGCATTGGCAACATCATCAAGGGTTGCCCAGCGTTTAAGCGGAACCTTAGCCATCTCATGCTCCTCAAAGCCGGGGATTTGGAACAAGGGACCGCTTATCTGGGTGCCTTCAATAAAGGTGGGGGCTACGGCGTTGACGCGAATACCATGGGCACCCCATTCAATGGCGGTGGAACGGGTTACCTGCACCACCAGCGCCTTGGTAGTGTTATAGGGTATGCACATCGGCGCGCCGACCATGCCCACGGCTGAGGACATGTTAACAATAGAGCCGGTCTTGCACGGTATCATGGACTGGCGTGCCACCGCCTGGCTGAAGAAGAACAATCCCCTGGCATTAACGGTATGGAGTTTGTCCCACTCCGCCTCCGTGACATCCTCGGCAAGCCGGGGATAGCCAAGGTCCACCCCGGCATTGTTGACCAGGATGTCAATCTCGCCCATTTCTTTCCTTATGCGCTCAACCGCAGCATTAACTGCCGGGACATCAGCGACATCCACATGATAGCCCTTGTGACCCTCGCCCTCTAGGCTTGCCACCGCTTTGGCAATCACGTCATCCGGCTGCCGGTCAGCCACAGCCACCCTGGCGCCGCTGCCCGCCAGTACCTGGGCACACCTCAGCCCGATGCCCATGGCAGCTCCAGTTACGATGGCTACCCTGTTGTCAAGCCTGATATTCACGATGCGTCCTCCTTCTGTTTAATCTTCTGTGCGGGGCTCTATTTCCTGGATAGCTTTATGTCCCCCAGATTTACGTCTTTTTCGGTGCTGATTGGCTCTATCTTCTGCGGGGAGTAGCCGTCTTTCTCCAGCAGCAGGGAGTATTCACCCACCTCAAGGCCCTCAAACCAGAAGTCGCCGAAGTTGTCCGTCTTCAGTACCAGCTTCTTGCCGTTGTTTGCCGCCGTCAGGGTGGCTGTCGCCCCTTCAAGGCACTCGTCCTCCTCCGGGTCGTAGACCGCTCCGGCAACAAACCTCCGGGGTATGCCGATGTAGTATACCCTCGGCTTGACATCGAACTCGGGGTGCAGTAGCTCCGCCCTGGCTATCAGCTCTTTCAGGTCTTCTTCCTCACCAAAGGTGAAGGCTCCCGTCGGGCAGGCATCAACACACCGGGGCTCTTTCCAGCCCCTGTCCAGTAGATGGGCGCAAAAGGTACACTTCTGGGCTATATTAAGGTCCCAGTTGAAGTAGATGACCCCGTAGGGGCAGGCATCGAGGCAGAGCCGGCTTCCCGCGCACTTCTCCGGGTCAATGATGACTATCCCGTCATCCCTCTTGTATATCGCCTTTTGCGGGCATGCCTTAATACAGGGGGCATCATCGCAGTGCTGGCACATGGCGTGCATGTAGGCTATCTTGACCTTGGGGACAGTCCCCCTGACTACCTCCTCCACCTTCGTCCAGAACTGCCCGGTGTCCGGCTGGGGCTTGGCATAGGGCGTCCAGTCATTGCCGACATGCTCGTCCTTACAGGCAATCTGGCAGTTGTAACACCCGTTGCAGATGGAGACATCAATCACCAAAACCTTTCCCATGTTCACCTACCTCCCAGAATAAAGGGTCAATGGTCTATAGTTTCGGTCATAAGGGAACACTGCATTACAGGTCCTCAATCAAGCCGCTTCCCTTATGTTTCCCGCGCTCACATCCTACTATATTATCGCCAAAATAGTCAATATCCGGCAGGCTGCCGACGAGATAAGGCGAGAGAGGCTTGACTATTACGACCACAAAGGGGTAGAATATGACTAGAGAAATCTCCACCAGTTATGGGAAGCGACCCGGAAAGCACCAGCAGTATACAACTCACCGTTCGGAAACTCAGAAGAGATTACTCAGGTAACGGCGTCAGGCTGGGCACAGACGAAGACCTCCGAACCTGTTATCATGGAGATTGAGAAGGCGCTGCGCTTTAAGTACCGTTCAACCACAACCCCGGCTGTACGGTTCTTCATGCCCGGCAGTGATGGTTCCCGGTTCCGACTTGCAAATTCCACGGGCTGGAAGCTAGAATAGGGGGGGTTCCCATGCCGACAGGATAGACCCCGACTATTTATCTGCCCGAAACACGGAAGCAATTATAAGGAGAGTCCAGATGTGACCGGAAGTGCCGACCCATAGGATAATGGAGATTCCAAATCTATAGATTTTTGCAGGAGGTAAATTTAAGTGGCTTATCCCGAATTCAAAACAATAACCATGGAGAAGGACGAGGAAGAACCCAAGGTCACCTATCTCACGCTGAACCGCCCCGAAAAGAACAATGCCATAAGCATCGGCGAAGAGGAGATGACCGGCGACATCAAGAAAGCCATGTGGGAAATCAACCATGATGATGACTGCAACGTGGTTGTCTTCCGGGGTGCCGGCAAGAACTTCTGCGCCGGCTTTGACCTGTCCATGGTCTACCGCGTCTACGGCGGTGACCCCAGATTCAAGCCCAGCGAGCGGATAAGGCTCCAGACCGACCAGGACCAGCTCTACGGTTTTCCGCAGGCAATCCTTGACTGCAATAAGATAACCATAGTCCAGTGCCACGGCTGGTGCATTGAAGCCGGGCTCTACATCGTCAAGTGCGCCGACATCGCCATCGCTGCCGATACCGCCCGGTTCTCCCAGAGGGGACAGCGGCTTGCCTTCGGCGGTCTGCCCACCCTGCCGTTAGAACTGCTCATGGGGCACACCAAGAAGATTGTGGAAGCTATCATCACCGGCAGAACGATAAGCGGCAAAGAGTCCGAAGAAGAGGGCTATGTCACCAAGGCTGTCCCCGAGGCAGAGCTGGAATCAGAGGTGCAGAACCTGGCAAGGGCTATCGCCCTGCTGCCCCGCGACGCCGTGGTCATGGGCAAGGTTGCCCGCCGCCACATGCTGGAGAGGCTCGGCGTGACCAGTCTGAAGGAGGTTATTACCTATCACACCCTGTGCACCAACCTCAAGTACGAAGATGATGAGAAAGAACTGATGTTCATCCGCGACCGGGAAGGCATGGGCGAGAAGGCAGCCTTCCACAAGATGCACGAGAAATACGAGGAGCGTCTTAACAAGACCAAGTACTTCCGGAGCTACGACCCCAACGAATAAAGCCTTCCCCATAGTTCCTGAAAAGAGGTGAGACAAATGACAACAAGACCTGAGTTTGTCAAAGACGACTACTTCAAGATTGACACGGAATGCCACCTGAGCGGGGATAAGGAGTATATCAACTACTACCCCGGCGTCCAGACCTGGTGGCGTGGCGCTGACGGCGTCCGGGGGGCATTCGGGGCACGGGGAAAGAGAGCCGTCTCCGCAGCACGGGAGGAAGGGGCAAAGATCCCCGAAGAAGACCGGGTGCTGGAGTATATGGACAGATATGGCGTGGACATAGCCTGTCTTCTTCCCGAGTCAATGATGGATACCACCGGCTTCGCCACCAGATGGTCAACCAACGGCTACATTGCCGCCGTCTGCGAGAAGCACCCCGACCGCTTCATCCTGCAAGCCAATGTCTGCCCCATAATCAAGCGGGGGATGAAGAACGCCCTCTGGGAGCTGGAGTATCTGGTCAAGGAGCGGAACTGCAAGATTATCAAGTTCTACTCCCCGGAGGACACCTACATCAATGACCCCGAGTTATGGCCCTTCTACGAGAAGGTCAACGAGCTGGGCATTATCCTCACCGTCCACACCGGCTTCGTCTGGGTTCCCCCCGGGCTATCCAAGTACTGCCACCCGGTGCAGCTTGAGGAGGTGGCTAACGACTTTCCCGAAATGCCCATCATCGCCTTCCACGCCGGATGGCCCTACTGCCACGACCTGAACCTGATTGCGGCTACCCACCCCAATGTCTACATCAGCCTCAGCCTGATAATGCCGTGGTGGTTCAACGCCCCGAGGCGTCTTGCCGAGATAATCGGCGAGGCAATCCAGTTCGCCGGCGAGGACAAGCTGGTCTGGGGAACTGATTTCTTCGGCGCCGGCGGCCTTATAAGAACGCATGTCCAGGCACTCCGGGAATTTGAGATGCCCGAGGATTTGCAGAAGGGCTACGGATATGCCCCGGTGACCGAGGATGTTAAAAGGAAGATATTCGGGGAAAATATGGCGAAACTGCTGAATATAGAACCAAAACGAAAAGTCTAGCCTAAATATAAAACACAAA
>CAZFCV010000018.1:0-13427 GCA_964517985.1 uncultured Dehalococcoidales bacterium
TATTCGGGGAAAATATGGCGAAACTGCTGAATATAGAACCAAAACGAAAAGTCTCGCCTAAATATAAAACACAAAGGAGGAGGTAGAGAGCAGGATGGATTTCCCGATACTGTTTTCACCCGTTAAACTGGGACCCCTTACCATTAAGAACAGGATTGGCGGCTCATGCACCACCACCGGTGGTGCTGACATAAATGGCTATATCACCGAAGAGTGCCTTTATTCCTATGCTGCCCGCTCCGAGGGTGGTGCCGGCTTCGTCACCATAGAATGCACCTTTGCCACTGACTGGGGCGCCAAGTCAACCAGCTTCGGCAACCCCCGTATCAGCGGCCGTGCTTATTATGAAGGCATGTCCAATCTCGCCGAAGCCATCAAGCAGTGCGGTGCCCGAGCCTTTATCCAGATTACCCCCGGCTTTGGCCGTCAGGGCTCGGGGCGGTTATCCGGTGAGACCCCACCGGCACCCTCCGCCATCCCTTCCAAGAGACCGCAGGACTATGAGTTGAGGATAATGCCCCGCGGCTACGAGACCAAGACGCAAACACTGGGCGGCACCACGGTGCCGCGGGTGCTCACCCTTGAAGAAATAGAATACATGGAGAGAACCTTCCCGGATGCCGTCGCCGCTGCCCGGATATGCGGCTTTGACGCCGTGGAGTTCCATAGCCCGCACGGCTACCTCATCCACCAGTTCCTGTCACCGCGTTCCAACCAGCGCGACGACCTCTACGGCGGGTCGCTGGAGAACCGCTTCCGCTTCCTCCGCAACCTGCTGATAGCCTCACGGAAAAGGGTGGGGGCAGACTTCTGCCTCGGCATTCGCCTCAGCGGCGACGAGCATATGCCCGGCGCCATCCACGAGGAAGAGCTGATACAGGTAGCCAAGTGGTGCGAGGAGCTCGGTGCCGACTATATTCACCTCTCCGACGGCTCCTACGAAGCCCGTGCCGAGTTCTTCCCGCAGGACGGCAACTGCTTCATTGAGCATGCCAAGCACTTCAAACCGGAACTCAATATCCCCCTGATTGTGTGCGGCCAGCATGACCCGTATCTTGCCGAGGAAGTGCTCCGCAACGGCTGGGCTGATGCCATCTCCATGGGCCGCCAGCTGGTCGCCGACCAGCGCACCCCGCGCAAGTGGCAGGAGGGCAATGTTGACGAGATCAACCGGTGTCTCCGCTGCAACGTCTGTCTGGGCCGGTTCAACCGCGGTCTGGCGATAAGGTGCGCCGTGAATCCCTCTGTCGGCCGCGAGAAATACGCCCCGATATATACCAGCAACGCCACCAGCAACGTGCTGCGGCCACTGCCGGAGTCTTTCCTGCCACCCTGCGAAAACACCTGCCCCGCCGGACTGGATATCAACGCCTACATGCTCATGGCTTCCCGTAGCCAGTTTGCCGAGGCATACCGCCGCCTCAAGGTGCAGCTCCCCTTCCCCGGCGTCATCGGCCGGGTATGCCCCCACCCCTGCGAGGCAGAGTGCAACCGCGGCAAGCTGGAAGAGCCCATCGCCATCAATGCCACCAAGCGCTTTATCGCTGACTGGGCAATGAATAACAGCCTGCCCGACTATATCAAGCAGCAGGCTCTCCCCGAGAATATACCGGTCACCAGGAAAGAGAAGGTAGCCGTGGTCGGCTCCGGACCGGCCGGACTTTCCGCCGCCTACTTCCTCGCCAAGAAGGGCTATGCCGTAACCGTCTTTGAAGCCAGCTCCGTAGCTGGCGGCATGATGTCCGTTGGCGTTCCAGAGCACCGCCTGCCCCGAAACGTGGTTAAGTGGGAGATTGACGCTATCAAAAAGATGGGTGTCGAGATCAAGACCGGCAGCCCGGTGGGCAAAGGCGGCATATCTCTGGAAGACCTCAAGAAGAAGTACGATGCCGTCTTCCTTGCCGTCGGCGCCCAAAACAGCCTGAGGCTGAATGTCCCCGGTGAGGATGCCGAGGGTGTCAAGCCGGCTCTGCCCTTCCTGAAGGACGTCAACACCGGCAAGAAGGTAGCCGTGGGCAAGAAGGTGGTCGTCATCGGCGGCGGCAGTGTCGCCATAGATGTCGCCACCACCTCCCTGCGCCTCGGCGCCGGCGATGTTCAGGTAGCCTGCCTGGAGTGCAGCAACGAGGAAATGCCTGCCCTGGAAGAAGAAATTCTCCAGGCGGAGGAGGAGGGCATCAGGATTGACAGGAGCTGGGGCATCAGGCAGATTCTTACCAGCGACGGCAAGGTAACCGGCGTTGAGCTGATGCGCTGCCTGACCTGCTTCGATAACAAGGGCAGCTTCAATCCCAGCTACGATGAGAAGGAAACCAGGAAAATCGAAGCCGACATGGTTATTACCGCCATCGGCCAGTGCACCGACCTGTCCTTCCTGCCCGACAGCAGCAAGCTCAAGACAACCAAGAGGGGAACCTTCAGCGTTGACGACCGAAGCCTGGCAACCAGTGCCGCCGGCATATTCGCCGGTGGCGATGTCCGCCGTGGCCCGGCAACAATGATTGAGGCGATAGCCGACGGCAGGAAAGCCGCCGTAGCCATTGATTGCTATCTGCGCGGCGAGAGCCTCCCCCCCGAGCCACCCGAAGCCCCGGCGGCTGATGTTGAAGACCCTGCCTTCGTGTTCCACCTGAGGGAGTACGTCGAGGAGGAACGCTGCCCGGTGGGTGCCGCTCCCGCCAAGACACGGAAGGGTAACTTCAAAGAGGTTAACCTCGGCTTTGCCGATGAAGAGACCTGTATCACGGAGGCAAGGAGATGCCTCACCTGCCGCTGTACGGCTAACAGGTACTAAAAGGAGTTGGCTATATGAGCTGGCAAGAGGAGTATAAACGCAAGCTGGTCTCCCCCGAGGAAGCCGTCAGCGTCATCAAGTCCGGGGACCGGGTTGTCTTTGTGCAGGGGATGGAGCCCCAGGCACTGGGACTGGCGCTGGCGTCACGCCTGGGAGAGCTCCAGGACGTTACCCTCTCGATGCGCACCCCGGGGCGTGACTTCGGCTGGTATGACCCCGGCTGGGAAATATCCTTCGCCATTGAGGTTGGCTTTCCCCTGCCCATAGTCCGGGACATGATAGCGGGAAAGAGGTGCGACCTCGCCATCGGCTCCCTGGGCTTTATCTTCCATGAGGAAGAGAGGGGCCCCGCCGATGCCGTTATGCTTGAGGTGTCACCCCCTGATGAGCATGGCTACTGCAGCTTCGGCGCATCGCTCTGGACCAAGAAAACGGAGTGCCGCAGCGCCCGGCGAGTCCTGGCTGAGGTCAATAAAAACCTGATAAGAACCTACGGCGAAAACTACATCCACGTTTCCGAGATAGACTACTTCGTGGAGCATACCCCCTCGGGACGGCAGCCGGGCAGCACCGACCTGCTGGGCAGAAAACAGGTAGAGCCCGGAGAGGCGGAGAAGGCTATTGCCGGCTACGTATCCACTCTCATCAAGGATGGCGATACCCTTCAGGTTGGCGTGGGTGCCACCAGCGAATCGTGCTGCGTGCTTGGCACCTTTGATAACAATGTTGACCTGGGCTGGCACTCGGAGACGACACCCCGGGGGATAATCAAGCTGATAAGAGACGGCGTCTTCACCGGCAAACACAAGACACTCAATACCGGCAAGGCGGTTGCCACCGCCTGCGGCGGCGGCAGCAAGGAAGATATGGACTTTATCAACATGAACCCTATCTTCGAGCTCCGCAGTGCCGAATACTGCCTTGATGCCCGGATTATCGCCGCCCATGACAACATGGTAGCCGTCAACAGTGCCGTCAGTGTTGATTTTGCCGGTCAGATTGCTGCCGAGTCCATTGGGCCACGGATAATCAGCGGCGCCGGCGGACAGACCGCCTTCGCCATCGGCTCCTTTCTGTCCGATGGCGGGCGCAATATATCGGTAATGACATCCACCACCGGCGGCGGTAAGATATCCCGGATTACGCCCATGCTGGCAGAAGGGACAATCGTAACCGTGCCGCGCACCATCAGCGATTACGTGATTACCGAGTACGGCATCGCCCGTATCAAGGGCAAGACACAGAGACAGAGGGCTCTAGAACTTATTGGTATTGCCCACCCCGACTTCCGGGCAGAACTCAAGAAAGAAGCCGAGAAGCTGTACTGGCCCGACTAAATAAAGGGACAGAGGAAAGACAACACAGGGAGGAAGGCAAGGAAAAGAAATGCCAAATAATGATAAAGATGTGGTAATCGTAAGCGCGCTCAGGACACCCTTTGGCCGGTTCGGCGGCTCCTTAAGAGACATTGACTACTACGAGCTGGGCTCCATCCCGATGAAGGCGGTGCTCCAGCGGGTAGGCGTCAGCCCGGACATGGTGGACGAGGTATTCTGGGGGGTGGGCGATACGTCCGCCTGCAAAGACCCCTACACACCGGTTGCCGCCCGGCAGTCCCTTATCAAGGCAGGGCTACCCCATGAGACACCGTCTATCTCCTTTGACATGGCATGCGTCTCGGCGATGCACGCCGTCAAGCTGGCGGCAATGACCATGAAAGCCGGTGAGATAGAGATAGCGATAGCCGGTGGTGCCACCTCCTTCGGTCAGGAACCCCTGGTCGTCCGGGGACTCCGCTTCAATGGCTTCAGAATAGGCGATGTCAAGATGGAGGACCCGCTGCTGGCACTCGGCTACAAGGACTTCAACCCGGTATCCGTGGACAGCGATGACGTCGCCTATGAATATGGCATTGACCGGCAGGAGCAGGACGAGTGGGCACTGCGCAGTCACACAAACTACGGTAACGCCTGGAATGCCGGTAAGTTCAAGGAAGAGATAATGCCTTTTTCCATACCGCAGGCGAAGGGTGAGCCAACCGCATTTGATATTGACGAGCAGTACCGTCCCGATTCCAGCCTGGAGAGGCTCTCCCGGCTAAAGACGGTCTACAATACCCGGGCGATTACCGCCGGTAACGCCCCCGGCTTGAACGATGGCGCCACGGCAATACTGGTTATGACACGCGGCAAGGCGCAGGAGCTTGGGCTTGAGGTGCTGGCAACCGTGGTTGGACAGGTTTCAATCGCCATCAACGCCAGCCGCATGCCGGAGGGACCGGGCTACGCCATGCAGAAGGTCCTGAAGAATGCTGACCTTAGCCTTGACGATATGGCGGTCATGGAGATAAACGAGGCTTTCGCCTGCGTGCCGCTGGTATCCATGCGGCTGCTCGCCGAAGGCGACAAGAGCAAGTTCAAAGAGATAAGCGACCGGATGAACATCAACGGCAGCGCCATCGCCATCGGGCACCCCAATACCGCCAGCGGCGCCCGGCTCATCATGAACCTGATGTATGAGATGAGAAGGCGCGGCGGCGGCTACGCCCTGGGTGCCATCTGCGGCGGCCTGGCGCAAGCCGACGCCACCATAATAAGAGTGGACTAGGCTAACGTCTCATCCCACAGCTAAAGGCAAAAAGAAACTGCCCTGGCTAAATAAAGCCCAGGGCAGTTTCTTTTCTTAGCCCAGCGGCACAGAAGCCTAGGTGAGCATGCCGTAGTCCAGAGGGAAGACGCCCGCCGTCTGATTGGCGGCGGCATCCGACGCCAGGTAGAGGGCGATAGCCGCCACATCATCAGGCTCGCCAAAGCGCCCGAGGACGGTCTGGCTCAGCATTCTCTCGTTCACCCCCGGCTGCTGCAGGAAGGGGTCGGCGAGACGGCTGTGCACCCAGGCAGGAGCGATGGCATTGACCCTGATGTTGTACTTGCCCCATTCGCGAGCCATCACCCGGGTCAGGTGCATCACGGCTGCCTTGCTGACACAGTAGGGACCCAGATTTTCCTCCGTCCTCACGCCGAGATAAGAGGTTATGTTAATGATACTGCCCCCGCCCTGTTCTTTCATTATCGGTGCCACCTTCTGGCACAGGAAGAAGGGGCCCTTAAGATTAACGTTCATAATCGCATCCCATGCCCGTTCCTCAAACTCAAGCAGGGGGACTATGAAGCTGGCACCGGAGCTGTTCACCAGTATATCAATCCGGCCCAATTCTTTCATCACCTGCTCAACCAGATTCTCGGACTCCTCTAACCTGGCAATATGAGAGGCTACCGGCAGGGATTTTCTGCCCTTCGCCCTGATTTCCTCAGCTACCTTCTCCAGATTGGGGAGCTTGCGGCTGGTTATAGCGACATCGGCACCGGCATCGGCAAAGGTCAGGGCAATAGCCCGGCCAATATCCCCGGCACCCCCGACCACCAGGGCTACCTTACCCTCCAGGGAAAACTTGGAGACATCCATTCACCCACTCCTTTCTATAAGCTGTGACAAACCTATGATACATCACGGGGGCGGGATTAAGCAACTGCCTCCGGGGGATGAGCCGGGTAAACCGGCACGGCATCCCGGTAGCACCAGCAGCAAAACATATGCTAAAATGGTGCTGTCACAATCTGCCCGCAATTAACCCGGGCTATACATTTTGCTCGTGGTGGGTGCCAGGACCAATGTCGGCATGGGGAGAAAGGAGATACTGCCATGAATCTGGAGGGTAAGGTAGCCATAGTTACCGGGGCAAGACAGGGACTGGGCAAGTCTATTGCCCTGGGACTGGCTGAGGCTGGTGCTGACCTTGTCATTGCTGACCGGGTGCTGGACGACGGTAAACTGGAAGGCGTCGCCGGGGATATCGGCAAGCAGGGCCGGCGCGCCGCAACCATCGGCGGCGATATCACCGTTGAGGCTGATGTTGACGAGATAGTCAAAAAGGCGAATAGCGAATTTGGCAGGATTGATGTCCTGATAAATAATGCCGGGGTAACCGCCCAGGATTCCTTCCTCCAGATACCTTACCGGAGATGGAGACTGATTCTATCGGTAAACCTGGACGGCACCTTCCTCTGCACGCATGCCGTACTGCCGCAGATGGTAGAGGCGGGCAGCGGCACCATTATTAACGTCTCATCAATCCTAGCCAAGGAAATCCGAATGAGCATAGCCTACGGGGTAACCAAAGCCGGCGTGGAGCGCTTCACCCTGGGGCTAGCCCGGGAGATGCGTCACTATCCCGGCGTTGCGGTTACCTGTATCCGTCCCTACTTTGTTAAAACCGAGGTAGTTGTCGGGTTCATGGAGGGCAAGGACCTGAGTGGCTGGGAAGAGCCCGAGATGTGGCAGAAATATACAGCTATGGTGGCTGGTGCAGACGCCCAGTCCATAACCGGCAAAATTCTGGACAAGGCAGCCCTTGAGGAGATGTTTGGCCCGGTTTAGCGTTTCCAAAAGCTACGCCCGGTAGAAGGGCAATCAGCCCCGAAGTTGCCCCCAGCCTTGCCTGCCCCCCTGCTCACGGCGCTCAAATTATGAGGAGGATTGGAATGATTGAATACCGGAAAGAGGGCAGGATTGCCATAATCACGGTTAATCGTCCGGAATCACTGGGGGCACTGACGCTGGAGGGACACCAGGGGCTGCATGATGCCTTCGTCGCCCTGCGTGACGATGATGAGCTGCTGGCGGGCATTGTTACCGGCACCGGGGATAAAGCCTTCTGCAGTGGCTTGGATATAAAGAACATGCTCCCCGTCATCAAGAAGACGGCAAACAAGCCGTGGCAGGTGCCATCCACAATCGTGCGCCAGCTGGACGTCTGGAAGCCGCTAATTGCCGCCGTCAATGGCTTAGCCCTGGGCGGTGGCTTTGAGCTAGCCCTTGCCTGTAACATAAGGATAGCCGCCGAGAATGCCCGGTTTGGCTCCCCCGAGGTGAGGGTGGGGATGTTCCCCGCCGCCGGCGGCACCCAGCGGCTGCCCCGCATTATCCCGCCGGGCATCGCCGCCGAGATGATATTTACCGGCCGGATAATAGACGCTCCAGAGGCATATCGCATCGGGCTGGTGAACCGGGTCGTCCCGCTGGAGGAGCTTATGCCCGCTGCCCGGGAGCTGGCGGAAACCATCTGTGACTCCGGGCCACTGGCGGTAAGGGCGGCTAAAGAGGCTATGGTTAGAGGCATGAACATGAGCCTGGAGGAGGGGCTGCGGCTGGAAACAACGCTGATCCCGGCGGTGGTCGCCTCCCGGGACTTTGCCGAAGGCATTGCCGCCTTTACGGAAAAGAGAAAGCCCAGATTTGAGGGAAGATAATTGACCCCCATAAGCAGGAAAGAGTAGAATATAGTCGGTAAGGCTCCCACCTGCCTTAGCAGACAGCCGAACCAGACCCCGGATTAGGCCATTGATTGGCAATGATTGACGGAAAGGAGTGATACATGCGACGGTTGGCGGCAAAGTTTGAGGTCGTCGAGACAGTGACCCCCGAAGGACGTGTTGAGCTGGCATACGCCAACAGGCCCAAAAACCTGGAAGAGATGCTGAGCAACACGGTAAGCAAATACGGCGACAAGGAAGCACTTATAACCGAAAACGAACGGATAACCTATAAGCAGTTCGCCTCCGCGGTAGAGAACATGGCATCCGCCCTCTATCATAAATACGGGGTCAGGAAAGGCGATAGGATAGCCCTGCTGCTGAGCAACGGCACGGAAATTGTGGTGAGCTTCTTCGCCCTGGCTAAAATAGGCGCCATAACCGTTACCCTGAACACCCGGCTCAAGGGAGAGGAGCTGGCTTTCCAGATAAACGACTCCGACGCCACTATACTGATTACGGAGCTTGAGCTCTACGAGCGCTTAGCCGGTGTCCGGTCAGAAATCAAAAGGATAAAGCTTACCTTCCTTACCGACAGTCAACCAGAGGGAACCCTCCCCTTCTCCGAGCTGCTCAATCCGGAAGAGGGCAAGCCGGTGAACGTACGGGTGGACGAGACAGCCAGTATCGTCATAATGTACACCTCGGGAACGACGGGCATGCCCAAGGGGGCACTGCTCACCCACAAAGGCATGATTGCCAGCGCCATGAACATCGCCCAGCTGCGCGACTGGCGCGTCGGGCGGGACAAGATGCTCAGTGTAGTGCCCCTGTTCCATGTCACCGGACTCATCCTGGCGGTGCTCACCTCCGTCCTCACCGGAATCCCGGCGGTGATTATAAAGAGATTCAAGGCGGTGGATACCCTGAAAATTATCGAAGATGAAAAGATCACGGCAATGGCGGCTGTGCCCACCATCTTCTGGCTCATGCTCAATGACCCGGAATTTAAGAAGTACGACATAAGCTCCCTTCGCCTGCTGGCAGTCGGCGGCTCGGCGATTGCCCCCGACCTGGTGCTGCGCTGGACAGAGAAGGTGCCGGACTGCCAGTTCCTGCCCGGCTACGGGCTCACCGAATCATGCAGCTCAACCCATACCATCACCAGTAGCAAAGAAGCGCTGGAGCATATAGGCTCTGTCGGCTGGGCAATGCCGCTAGTAGAAGCCAAGATTGTTAATTCGGAAGGGAAAGAGGTTCCCCCCGGTGAGGCGGGGGAAATCCTGCTCCGGGGCTGCCAGATGATAAGGGAGTACTGGAACAACCCGAAGGCAACAAAGGAAGCCGTCGTTGGCGGCTGGCTGCATACCGGGGATATCGGCAAGATTAATGAGGACGGTTATACCTACATCCTGGACCGAATCAAGGACATGATAAACCGCGGCGGTGAGAAGATATTCAGTATTGAAGTGGAAAACGTGCTCTACCGCCACCCCAAGATACTGGAGGTGGCGGTTCTCGGTATACCCGATCCGGTATTTGACGAACAGGTCAAGGCGGTTATAGTGCCCCGACCGGGGGAGGAGATAACCCCGGAGGAAATCCAGGAGTTCTGTGGCAAACACCTCGCCAACTACAAGATCCCGCGGTTTATTGAATTCCGGGACTCCCTGCCACGGAACCCGGGGGGCAAGGTCATAAAGGGAGAGCTGAAATAGCACCACCCGAGAGTCCGGGGAGAGGGGGCAGGAAAGCTGAGGCTGAGCAACAAGGTAGCCATTGTCACCGGGGGCAGCCGGGGCATTGGTAAAGCAATTGCCCTGGGTCTGGCCAGGGAAGGAGCCAGTATTGTTGTTGCCGCCCGGACGGAAGCCGAGGGCGGACGCATACCGGGCACGATACACCAGACCGCCGGGGAAATACAAGCCCTGGGCTGCCCGGCACTCCCGGTAAGGTGCGATGTCACCAGCGAGCCGAGCGTTGACGATATGGTACAGCAGGCGCTAGCCCGGTTTGGCAGGATAGATATCCTAATAAATAATGCCGGTGTCGCCTTCTACTATCCCACCGCAGAAACGCCCACCAAGCGCTGGGAGCTGGTGCTGCGGGTCAACCTGACGGGCGCCTTTCTCTGCGCCAGAGCCGTTCTGCCGAAGATGATGGAGCAGAAGGGCGGCAGCATCATCAATATCTCATCGGCAGCCGCCATAGAGAGGATAGCCAGCTTCACCGGCATCGCCTACGGCGTGTCCAAGGCGGGGCTGGAACGCTTCACCTGGGGGCTGGCTGCCGAGGTGGGCAAGTATAATATCGCCGTGAACGCCCTCAAGCCGGCGAAAGGGGTGGATACCGAGGGGATGAGATTTATGCTGCCCGATACCGACTGGTCGCAGTGGGCACCGCCGGACATGATGGTGAAGGCGGCTGTTTTTCTGGCAACCCAGGATGCCGGCGGTGTCACCGGCACGGTAGCCTCGGATAATGAGTTCTGTGCCTGGCACGGGCTAGCCTGAGGCTAAAACCAAGAAAGAAGGGGGGAAGGAGCACCATGGAAATTAAGAAGGTCGGTGTGGTCGGTTGCGGGCTTATGGGCTCTGGTATTGCCCAGGTCAGCGCCCAATCGGGGTACCCGGTGGTAGTCTCCGAAATAAGCGAAGAGCTCCTGAACAAGGGGCTGGCAGCCATCAACGGCTCCCTCGGCAAGGCTGTGGAGAAGGGCCGGATGTCCCCGGAGGACAAGGAGGCTACCTTAAGCCGCATTAAGGGCACCACCAGCACTGGAGACCTCTCCGGCTGTGACCTGGTGATAGAGGCGGTTGTGGAGAATATGGAGCTAAAGAGGAAAGTGCTTGCCGGGCTGGACAAGGTCTGCCCGGAACACACCATACTTGCCACCAATACCTCGGTACTATCCATCATTGATATCGCCACGGCAACGACCAGGCCGGAGAAGGTGCTGGGGCTGCATTTCTTCAACCCGGTGCCGGTGATGAGGCTTCTGGAGGTTGTCCAGACCGTTGCCACCAGTGACGAGACCCTTGAGGCGGCTAAGGACTTCGGCAACTCCCTGGGCAAGACGACCGTCGTTGCCCGGGACAGCGCCGGCTTTATCGTCAACCGCCTGCTGACGCCCTTCATCCTCAATGCCGTCCGCATGCTTGAGGCGGGTATCGCCAGCCGGGAAGACATTGATGCCGCCGTGAACCTGGGGCTGAACCACCCCCTGGGTCCGCTGGCACTGGCGGACCTTATCGGCATTGACAGCCTTTTCTACGGGTCAAGCGCCATATATGACGAGCTCAAAGACCCGCAGTATGCCCCACCCCCCCTGCTGAAGAAGATGCTCGCCGCCGGCTGGCTGGGGCGCAAGACGGGCAAGGGGTTCTACGAATATAAATAGGGGGTGACGACGCCCCCAGTCTAACATAGAGGAGGAAGATTTGAGAGCAGTATCTGTAATTGGAGTTGGCATGACCAAGTTCGGGCGTCTGGAGAGGGGGCAGCTGGAGCTGTTCGGTGAGGCTGCCATGGACGCCATAAACGAGTCAAACCTGAAGCCGAAGGACATCCAGGCGTTATTCCTGGGCAACTCGGTAGGCGACCTGGACGAGGGGCAGACGGTACTGGCAGCCCACGCCGCCAGTGAAATCGGGCTGGACCACGTGATGGCAACCAGAACGGAGGGGGCGTGCGCCTCAAGCTCAATTGCCATAATCAACGCCTTCATGTGGGTAGCCTCGGGGCACTTTGATATTGTCCTGGCAGGGGGGAGCGAGAGAAACACCGCCAGCCCCACCCCGCTGGCAACGCGCATCATGAATACCGGTCCCCACCACCGCTACGAGGCGCCCACCGGGATTACCTTCCCCGGCATGTTCGCCATGATGGCGCACATGTATGCCCAGAAATACGGGTTCCCCCTGGAGCAGCTCAAGGCATGGATGGCAATGGTATCCATCAAGAACCACAAGAACGGCTTCAAGAACCCGAAGGCGCAGCTGCGCAAGGAAATCAATATGGACGATGTCTACAACAGCATAATGGTGGCATCGCCCCTGCAGCTCTATGACTGCTGCCCCATCTCCGATGGCGCCGCAGCGGTTGTCGTCGCCTCAGCCGATGTCGCCAAGAAGCTCATCGATAAGCCGGTAAATCTAATCGGTGTCGGCCAGGCAAGCTCCGGTGGGCTCAGCACCCAGCGGGACTACACCCTACCCGTAGCCCGAACCCGTGCCGCCGAGCAGGCTTACAAGATGGCGGGGATAACCCCGAAGGATATTGATATCTGCGAGCTCCACGACTGCTTCACCATCGCCGAGATAGTCGCCTCCGAGGGCTTGGGCTTATTTGAGCCCGGTACGGGCGGCAGGGCGGTGGAGCAGGGAGATTCCCAGATCGGGGGCAAGATGCCCATCAACCCCTCCGGGGGCTTGAAGTCCAAGGGACACCCGGTGGGGGCAACCGGTGCCGCCCAGGTATACGAAGTAACCAATCAGCTGCGGGGAAAGTGCGGGGAGAGGCAGGTTGAAGGGGCAAAGACGGGTATAACCGATACCCTGGGCGGGCCCTTTGCTTCAATCGGCAACATAATACTGAGGAGAGGCTGGTAGAAATGGAGTACGCACTGAATTTTGATTCATTCCGGGAAGGACTCCGGGAGGGCAAACTCCTGGGGCTTAAGTGTAACGATTGCGGGGGCTATACGGCACCACCGCGGAAGGTATGCGGTGAGTGCGGCAGTGAGAATATGGAGGTTGTTAGCTTAAGCGGCAGGGGGGAAATCCAGACCTTCACCGTAATCCACGTGGCGCCGGAAGGCTTTGAGCCTCCCTTTACGGTAGCCATGGCGAAGCTGGAGGAAGGACCCTGGGTTATGGGGAACGTTGAGGGCATAGACCCGGAGAAGGTATCCATGGACCTTATCGGGCGCCGGATAACCGTCGGCTATAAAGATGTGCCCGGAGATATGCTATCCGCCGGCGACCGAATCGCCATGACCTTTAACCTGGTGGATTAGAACCTGCCCTTCAGCTTTTCATAGGTCTCGGCGAGGGCTTCGTTAACTACTTTTGTATCGGCAAGCACCGGCATAAAGTTGGAGTCTCCCTGCCAGCGGGGCACAACATGGGTGTGCATATGGTCGTCAATACCCGCCCCGGCAACCTTTCCCATGTTGATGCCAACATTGAAGCCCGCCGGGTTAAACGCCTCTCTCAGGGCGGCAATACTCCGCCGGACTATCTCAAAGTGCTCGCGTAGCTCGGCATCGGTCAGTTCTTCCAGACTGGCTACGTGCCGGTAGGGGGCTACCATCAGGTGAC